>JBFKSL010000482.1:0-3708 GCA_041626995.1 Ketobacter sp.
ACCGCCATTCTGTCGCAGGAACTTACCCATGTTATCTACGATGCAATTTTCCACCGTTAGATTGGTTGGTGCATTAATTTGAAAGAACTTATCGTAACCATCATAGCCTTCAATATTGCGCACGGTTACGTTGCCTTGAGATTTTACCGTTAAGGCATCTTCGCCTACATTGGTCCAGCGAATATTTTCCACCGTGCCGCCATTGTAGACGTGGATACCATCGGCTCCATTATTCCCGATGATAACGTTCTTTAAAGTGGCACCGTTCTCCAATCGAAAAACAGGGTCTTGGCCTTCTGACTGGCCCCCATCACCCAAAGCGGAAGTAGGATTAAACGTACGACAGCCGCCATCATACACTCCACTGGTAACGCGAATGGTTTCATTTACCGTAACAGAGCCGGTGGAAACACAACTGGAGCCTTTATCGGTGGGAGTTGGATTTGGCGTTGAACTATCTGCTGCCTGAAATCGCCAAGCTTGAGTTGAACCACCCCAGTAACTCCATAATGCAACATTACCACCGTCTGAAGTGTTAAAATCAAAAACCTCAACTGCTTTATCGCTGTACTTGGAAATAATGCTATAAAAGCCATCTCCTAAAGAGTTAATTTGCCACTGTTGATTATCTCCACCGACGTAATCCCACACTCGAGCATCTGCTCCATCGTTTGCGTTCCACTCCCACACATCCAATGATTTGCCTGAATGAGCTGCACGAATAGAGTAAAAGCCATTACCCAAACTGACCACATCCCATTGCTGATGCGCGCCATTGTTATAGGCGTATTGAACTACATTTGCACCAGCAGCCTGACTGGCGCCTGACACTTCCATAACCTTATTACTGTATTGATTGGTGATCACATAACGACCATCGACCAGGGCGCCAGTTGGTGACGGAGTCGGATCAGGGGATGGGGTTACGGCAAAAGCGTGAATAGAAAATGCAGCGATCATACCTGCTGCGGTTAATCGAAAGCTCATGATCAAACTCCTTTGATTTTTGTTATGGAAGAGGAATAGAAAACGCGAGACAAGTTATTTGATAAATACGTAAACAGAATCAGGGTTATTGTTAGGCTGGGCAAGTAGATCCATTGAATGTTGGCCCGTTCATCTCGAAAAAAGTCCTTGCTTACCTCCACAAAAAAACACCCTAGTTAGTTAGGACAATTTTTTCTTCTTGGTCGCACCAATTGGTATTGTGGCCGTAACACCCTGGTTATTAAAACCCTCCTCGTTGACGCTGTTACTCACGGTTTCTAGCCTCTTGGCTGCCCGATTCTCACAATTTAGAAGAAACAAGAGGATGAAATATGTTCGCACGGAATCTAATAGCGCTATGCTCCTGTTTAATAGCAAATACCTTATTTGCCATTAACACATTACCCAACCCAAACCCTACCCCAGCCCCAAACCCTGACCAAGGCGGCAGTTGTACTATCGCCAATTACAGCAGTTCAAACCCACCGCAAACTCTGAACCTATCAGGCAACCTAATTACTCACGATCCAACCATCATCGAAGAAAACGGCACCTACTATGTTTTGCAGACCGGTGCAGAAGTGGATGGACTGGTTTTACCCGGAAAACGATCTTCAAACCTAACTCAATGGGACGGTACACCGGGCGCTTTCACCAACGGCAACAGCCCTTACTGGTTACGCCAACGTGTACCTGGCGTTAAAAATCTGTGGGCTCCGGACTTGTCTCGTTTCAATGGTGAGTTTCATTTGTATTATTCAGTTTCCACCTTTGGCAACAACCATTCCTGTATTGGCCATGCCACCCGTCCCAGCATGGCCTGGGGTAGCTGGCAGGACAAAGGCCCTGTGATATGCAGCAGCACATACAACAACTACAACGCCGTCGATCCCAATATTGTACTGGATGACAATGGAACACCCTGGATGTCCTTCGGCAGCTTTTGGGACGGCATAAAAATGGTCAAGTTGAACCGTGACGGCAGCCGCGCCGATAACAACGTTCATTCATTGGCTTCCAGAGGCGGTGGCGCCATTGAAGCACCGGTGATTATCAAGCGCTGCGGGTACTACTATCTGTTTGTCTCCTTCGATACATGCTGCAAGGGCAGCAACAGCACCTACAATATTCGCGTTGGACGTTCCACCAATCTGCTAGGCCCCTATTACGATAAAAGCGGGAGATCCATGATGAAAGGCGGTGGGACGCAGATTGTCTCAGGCAGTTATACCTGGCGCGGCCCCGGCCACAACTCCGTGTTTTTCAGTAATGGAAAAGCCTACAACCTATACCACGCCTACTACACGTACAGCGGTGAGCCCCATTTAAGAATTTCAGAAATGGCATGGGATTCGAGTGGCTGGCCAATCAGTGCTGGCCCCTAGTCAATCATTTTTCAAAAGAATAAAGGAATAAAGGAAATGAAAACAAAAATAAAATGGCAGTGGCTTTTTATTATAGCTTTCATCATACCCAGCCTTAGCTGGGCGGACGCAGAGGTCGGCCGTTATAGCAACGGAAGTTGGTGGGCACGGGTAAACAATAACTCAGTTTACAGCGGCTCCCGCTTTTTCGACGCAGTCAATGCTGCCGCCAATAACATGGGCACAGGTGTGATCAACATTCGCAACTCCGGCAACTCCGGCCCCGATGGAGGTAACGTCTATGGAATACGGCCTCGGTCAAACCAAACTCTGGATTTTCATGGCCACTCAGTGCATGCGAATGGAGGTGAACTGGTGGTGCCTGTGTACTGCGACAGGCGCAATAATATTACTGTACGCAATCTGAAAGTCACCGGCAGCCCTCGTTATGGGGTCTGGTTCAGAGGCTGTTCTGACATAGTGCTGGAAAATATTGAGATGGATCTCAGTCCTCATCCAGCAGTCGGCCTGGGAATCAGAGTCGATTATTCTACCGGCCCCAGCAGAAACCTGACGTTACGAGGCAACATTCGGGTCAACGGTAGCACAACCCACGCCATCGAGACCTATGGCGTGGATGGCTTCTCAATTGGCGATGTCACCGTCACCAACACTGGTGGCTCTGGTCTCTTACTCAATAACAGCCGCAACGGCACAGTGGGTCATGTGTGGGGAGAATGGAACAATTGGGGTGGTGGTTACGCCACCTTCCGTGTTGCCAACAACAACGGCCCCAACGTAACCGTTGAAAGCGTATATTCACGCAATTCAGGCCGCGGTTTTTTTAGCGTCACCGGCAGCCACGGCACCACCGTGAAGCATGTAGATATCAACAACAGCACCAAGCAAAATATCTTTTTGCAGGATGCCTGGGACACCCATGTGCTGGCAGGAAAAGTAAGCAACGGTAACCCAAACTGCCAGTTAGTGGGTACGGATACCAGCAACTCCTCCATTCGAGTGTCTGGTTGCAATGCTATCGGCACCCCTCCCAGTGGAAGCGGCGGCGGCTCAAGTGGCGGCTCAAGCAACGGAACCGTAAGCGGGGTTTACCATATTCGCCCTCTGCACAGCGGTAAGGCCATCGATGTCGCCAACTGTGGCTCAGGCAATGGTAGCAATGTGCAACAATGGAGCTGGCTGAACAACAACTGCCAAAAATGGCGTATAAGCCCAGTGGATGGTATTTGGCATAGAATCTCCCCCGCTGTGGCCTTAGGGAAAGGCCTGGATGTGGATTCCTTCGCTACCTATAACGGAGCTAACATCATGCTGTGGGATTACTGGGGCGGAACCA
>JBFKSL010000483.1:0-3707 GCA_041626995.1 Ketobacter sp.
CGTTACTAGGCTTTGGCAATGGGCCTTTGCTTATGAGGTTGGTGGACCACCGTTTGGGTCGCCCTCTTTCAGAAGGTGACTTGAATGATCTTGCAATGTATTCGAGCTGGTTTGGCCACGTAATTGGTGCGCCTGAGCGTTTGCGTGCGAAAGATGGCCAAGAGTTAATTCGATCGTTGAACTATGTTTTTGCCAGAGGAGGAGATCCATCTGGCTGGCGTGAGGATTTTCTTCGAACCATACGTCAACCATTTGATGCGATTTTCGCAACCTATCTTCCAAAGTTACCTGAGCCGATGAGAGATGCTATGACCTCGCTGGGATGCAAGGTTGTCTCTGCAATATTTATCGCGCCGCTGGTGCCCGTTTTTGGTATTGATCCAGTACATAAATTTGTTGAGGGTGTTGATGACTTTTCATTACCCTACCGATTGCAAGGGGCTGTGTTCAAGCAAACAGCCAGAATAAATGCGCGCGTTGCCGCGCTCCGCGATAAAATCCCGGGCATTGGTAGAATTCGTCATAGGATTCACCGTAACGGTCCTCCAGGAATTGATCTTTTGCTAGATTGGATGTCTTCTTTCGTGCGCCATTATCAGGGTATTGTGCTTGCTTACACTCATCATGATAATTCGGTATCGGGCGGTGGTTTTGGCTCTCCACGAACATAGGTAGCGCTGTGTGTTCTAATATTTCATTTCAACTATTTCAGGTTTGTGAGAGTTTTATGTAGCCTTTTTCCAGTTTGAAGCCTATCGCTTTCAGGCTTGCCCCAGAGCAGGGGCCTACAACACATAGTCCCGTTTCGATTTCAAACAGTGCTCCATGGGTAAAGCACTGAATGTATTTTTTGTTGGCATCCAAAAATCTATCTTTCTTCACTTCAAGTGGAACGCTATAGTGTGGGCAGCTATTCAGATAAACGCTCACTTTTCCATTCTTTTTTACAGCGAAAACATGATCACCATTTTTTAATTCAAAACCTTTGCTTGAGTTTTCCTGAATGTCATCTACTCCACACAAAATCATTTTCTCTGACCTTCAATTTTGACGACTACATTGTAGTGGTGCTGGTAACTTTGGTTCGTGAAATATCAATACTATTTTCTTTGCTTTGGTGAAAATTGAACTCCGTCACAAAACATAATAATAACACCGAACATACGATGCTGAATAACAAAAACTATTTTAATCAAGAGCGATTTAATTCTAAGGCAATCATCCGGTTGACGATGGTAGCTCTTGGGTTTTTATTTCCAAAAATGGCAGCCGCCGAGGTTGCTCCGGAATTTAGTTTGCCGCTGTTAGATAAAGAAAAAACGGTAAGTCTCGCAGATTTTAAAGGCCAGGTTGTTTATCTGGATTTTTGGGCTTCTTGGTGTGGGCCGTGTGCTGTTTCCCTGCCAGAGCTGGAAAAGCTGCGTGCGCAATTTCACAACAAAGGCTTCGAAGTGGTGGCAATTAATTTGGATCAATCTGAAGAGGATGCGCGTCGCTTTCTTAAAAATAAAAAATTAAGTTATCCAATATTAATGGACAAAAAACAGAAAACACCAGAGCAGTATGGAGTGGTAGGCATGCCTACGGCATTCATGCTGGATCGGCAAGGGCTACTGAGGGAAACCCATACCGGTTTTACTTTGGATGACGTGGATAAAATAGCCAAGATTATTCAACGTTTACTCGATGAAAAGGATAGTGAATGAATGCGCGAAATTTGAAACTGCTAATAACAATTTTCTGCATTGTTTTGTTGAGTGGCTGTGAAACAGCAACCGTACAAGCATGGCAGAGAGGAAAGCTTTCACGTACTGATATGGCGTGGCAGGCAGATCCAATGACATCGGCATATCGTGATCATGTTTATACATCGAAAGAGGGGGCTTCCGGCGGTATTGGTACAGGCGGTGGCGGTTGTGGTTGTTACTAAGAAAAATAGCGCATGAAAAATAATAAAAGAAATCCGGGGTCATTAGTTGCGCTGACTGGTGCCGCACTGGCATTGCCTGCCATTGCCCAGATGGCACAAGCGGCAGAAATGCCGACGAAAACTGAATTAGGCTATCGTTATTCTGGCTACCAAGAAGAAGACTTGGATAAGGGGGTTGTTCTCACCGGAAGTAACGAACGATACGATATCAAAACCCATCAATTCCGCTTGGTTGCTCCCGTAGGTGAACAAACGGCGCTCTCTATGGACGCTATGTTCGAGACCATGACCGGTGCATCAGCCATGAGCGTAGTGGCGTTTCCTGGCGGTGATAGTATGTTGGTTATGACTGGGGCCAGTATTCAAGAGGAGCGTACGGACATATCTGCAGAATTACGGCGCCAGGGTGATCAAGGCAGCAAGGCCGTTGCTTTGGGTTATTCCATCGAAGATGATTATGAAGCGGTTAATGGGGGTTTGGATGTTGAACGAAATAGTGCTGATAGGTTAACAACCTGGTCCAGCGGAATCGGCTTTTCTTATGATCAGCTAAACCCGATTCAGCAGGCAAATATTAATCGTATCAAATCTGAGGATCGTTGGTATTACAATGGTTACGTGGCCAGAGCCAAAGTTCATAGTCCAGTTTGGCAATCTCAAGTCGGACTATATCTTGGTTTATATGATGGCTATTTGGATGATCCTTATCGCAGTCGTGATTTTCGTCCCAATAAACGACAACAGTTTGCTCTGGTTACTCGCTCTCGGTATTACTTTTCCAAATTAAAAGCGGCTATTCATTGTGATTATCGTTTCTATAATGATGATTGGGGAATAGATGCTCACACAATGGAAGTTGCTTGGCATCAGTCTTTATCCGAATTTTTTCGAGTTACTCCCATTCTTCGCTATTACTCTCAAAGTCAGGCTGACTTCTATGTGGATAACGACAGTGGTCTTAGAGAAGGCGAGCAATCTTCTGACTACCGTCTTTCATCATATGGTGCCTTCGCCTACGGGTTAGGGGTGAGTTATTCAGATGCGAATTACAGCTTTACTTTCTATGCGGAGCATTATGACAGCAGCGCTGATTACGCTTTAACCTCTGTTTCTAAAGCCAATCCTTTTTTGGTGGATTATACATCCTTTACCACAGGCATCGATTACCGTTTTTAGCATGACATTTTAAATTTTCTAATTGAACTAACGACTAAGCTGAAATCAGATTGTTAATGGGTTCGTAATTTATCAATACAAGGAATCGTACCGTGAGGAAAATTATTGCTTAATGAAATAATTAACAGCAGAGCAGAAAAACAATTTCAATAACAGAAAGCAAAGTACTGCACTAAAAATAATTTAAATAGTTCAGGTCGCTATCTAAAACAAAAATAAGGTGAGATCATGAAATATGATTCCTTTGGTAACCTAATTAAAATATCCACTTTTCTTACCAGTGCAACGCTAATAAGTGCATGTGGTGGTGAGAGCTCGCAGGATACTTCGCAAACCAGCAGCGAAGAACGATCAATAGAAACACAATCCAGTACGGTGAGTAGCGCAGAGGGTTTGTTTGATACCCGGATTGCTCCCCATATGGATTTTTGTCGTACTTGTCACGTTCCCGGCGGAATCGCAGACACTGAAGATGGTGATGGTTTTCGTCTGTCAGCTAATAGTAATGAAGATTACGATCATGTATATACCTCTTGGTATGGATTAGGCGAAGGTATAGCAGAAAACCCGATTATTGTTGAAAACTCCGACGCCATTGAAC
>JBFKSL010000484.1:0-3703 GCA_041626995.1 Ketobacter sp.
ATTCCGAGGCTAGCGCTTGCGAGAGCTCACGGAGGTGCGATTCATTCTCGACGTCGACATTGCTGTGGGAGAGGGAATTGGACTCCAAACCCGGTCGCAGCATGATGGGCATCAAGGTCGCCTCAATAAATTCGATATCCTGAGGATAGTGATTTCGACCCCGGATAATAATCACATCTTTCTGACGGCCAGTGATATAAAGCTCATCATCAATCAAACAACCCAAGTCACCTGTGCGCATAAATGGGCCACGGCCATCTGCAGTGTAGGCCTTAAAGGTTTCTTGAGTGGCTTCTTCATTGCGCCAATACCCCTTGGCGATATGGTCACCCTTGGACCAGATCTCCCCTACTTCGCCTTCTGGCAACACTTCCAGCGACTCGGGGTTAACTATGGCCAGTTCCGCATCAAGCGGAGATGTTCCGTTGGAAACCAAGCGCATGGTTTTCACATCACTATCAGCATCCACCAATACAACTTTGTTTCCGGCCAGCGCACCGGCGTCAACGAGGGTAAATAAAGGACGGTTCTCTGCCTTTGCGGAACTCACCATTAAAGTAGCTTCAGCCAAACCAAAAGTGGGGTTGAAGGCCCCACGCTTAAAGCCACAGGGCTCAAAAGCCTCAATAAAAGCTTCCAAGGTTTCTGGACGAACGGCTTCTGCGCCAGACAACGCAATCTTTAAACACGAAAGATCCAACTCGGCTTTTTGTTCTTCCGTTATTTGGCTGGCGCACAATTCATAGGCAAAGTTAGGCGCACAAATGGCGGTGCCGCGATAATCGGATATCGCCTTTAGCCAACGAAAAGGTTTTTGCAGGAAAGAAGCTGGCGACATGAATACCGAGCTAGCGCCAACAAATAAGGGTTGCAATGTTGTGCCAATCAAGCCCATATCATGGAACATAGGTAACCAACTTACAGACACATCCTCAAATGTGCTGGCATAGGCCTCTGTGATCATGGCCTCGTTGTAAATCAAATTGCCATGGCTCACCATTACCCCTTTGGGATTGCCGGTTGAACCAGAGGTATATTGCAAAAAGGCTAAGGTTTCACCATTGGAGCCAGGATCACTCCAGGCAGAGGCATCCGCGGCCTCATCTAAATCAACGGTAACAAAAGCTAAATCTGCCAGCCCTTCTGTTTCAGCAAACAGAGGCTCCGCCACGGTCAGCACCTTAGAAGTAGTCAGAACAAAAGTAGGATCGCAATCGTCGATGATGGACTTCAATCGCCCCAGGTTTTGATTTCGACGGGGAGGATAAGCAGGAACCGCAATCACTCCAGAATACAGACACCCAAAGAAGGCGTAGATAAACTCCAGCCCCGAAGGAAACAGCATTAGTGCTCTATCCCCTGGTTTGGCGGATACTGCAAAACGAACGGCTGTGGCTTTGGCTCTCAGGGAAAGCTGGCCATAAGTGACAGTAATACCGGTATCTTCACCATCAGGCAGAAAAGTAAATGCCACCTTTTCAGGGTGCAATTCTGCTCTAGATTCCAGTAACTCTATAATTGATGTGCAGCCAGCGGGATCAAAGGAATGGGGCCCAACTTCTAACGACATAAAGATCTAATTCCTGCCTATTTATTCTTATTGTGCTGGTAATACTCAGCCTCAGCACTGTTTAAGGCATAGCCACAGAGGGCTTAATCCTCCTGCCTTATACCACAGTATAGGCAATGGAGGCGCGCTACTTTATCCAAATTCCCACCCCAAAAAAAGCAGAATTCTTGTATACAGCGCGAAGCGTAAGATATAGCTTAATTTATTTTGCAATTCAATGAGATACCCAGCACGGATACGTAAACACCACAGCATCACGAATGTGACAAACGTTTGTTTACATTGCCTTACTGCGCATTACAAAGAATCACAAGATACCCGGCAATATTACCAGAGTAATTTTATATGATACTAAATCGAGTTCACTAAAACGCCATATTTAGGAATTTTTTAAAGAATCGATACATTTTCGATTATCACAACAGACGGAACAGAGTGCAGGGCTTTTCATTGCCCACTATCTGGCGTAGAGTGGCCGCTAAAAATATTTGACAATACAAACAACTACAACGAATTATATGAAAAGAATATTCAGATTTAGATGGGTGCTGGCAATACTTTTATGCTATTTCAGCAGCCCAATATTGGCGGAAAACCTCAACGAAATCTTTTCACTGGCACGTAAAAACGACCCCGAATGGGCAGCAAAGAAGCAAAAGTATCTGGCGGATAGGGAGAAGTTAGAGCAGGCTTTTGGGGCATTGATGCCAACGGCGGAGCTGAATGCAAGCTGGGCTAAGCAATATTATGATGGCGGAACATTTGGGTTAAATCTTGACGGAGCACAGCAATGTGCCATTGATAACGGCATAACTGGTACTGACCTTAATAGTCTGCTGGAATTTGCCGACGTATGCCAAGGTGAAGCTCTTACAACAAACACCACCGAAGACTACTCCGCAACAAGCTATGGCTTCAGTGCAACCCAACCCCTACTGCGCATGGATCGCTGGAACCGCTATAAGCGCGCAAAAAGCATGGACAATGCTGCTAAAGCCGACTTAGCCTACAACCAACAAGAACTTATGATCCGCTCCGCTGAAGCCTATTTTGGTGTTCTACGTGCAGAAGAGGAATATCGGCTTGCCCAATCTGAAGAAAAAACGCTTCGCACCCAGCTTACTGAGATAAAAAACCGATACAAGTTAGGTTTAATGCGCGACACCGACGTGTTCGAACTACAAGCCCAACACGACGTTGCCAAAGCAGCAGTAATTGTTGCCAAAAGCCAAGTTGACAGCATGAAGGAAAACCTAGTCTTATTGACTGGTACCTACATTGACACCGTCAACCCACTACCCAAAGATATTCCAGTTGAGCCGCCTCAACCCTATGAAATAACCGATTGGGAAGACTTCGCCAAGAAATCAAACTATCAACTGATTGCTGCTCAATTTGCTAAAGATGCGGCAGATAAAGAAATAGATGAAAAGAAAGCCGGCCACGCACCAACCGCAGATTTATTTCTTAATTACAGCCACACAGATGCAGGCGGAGGTTTCACGCCCTCTTCAGATACAACCACAATAGGCATTCGAGTATCAATGCCCTTATACACTGGCGGAGCAACCTCCTCCCTGGTACGCGAAGCCGAATACCGCGCACAGGAATCACGCCAGCAAGTAGAACTCGCTCGCCGCAACGCCCTGCGCGAGACCCGACAATATTACACACGCGTCAACGCCGATGTGGCCGCTGTTCAAGCTCGTTTACGAGCCGTGAAATCCAACAACAGCTCTTTGCGTGCCGTTAAAGCAGGCTGGCAAGATGGCATTCGCACCCTGAGCGACGCAATTTCTGCGCAACGGAAGGTTTATCAAGCCCGTAAGGAATACACCACTGCGCGCTACGATTACATTTTAAATACATTAAAACTCAAGAAAGCGGCTGGAGTATTGACGCCGGATGATTTAGAAACGCTTAACAGTTGGTTGGATAGCCCTTCCTCACAAACCGTAAGCACATTGCTGGAAGAAGAAGAGGCTTATCTGGAGCAAGTTGACGATATTAAGTTTACCAAAGAACTTAAGACCTTTGACGATGAAAAGAAAGAAAACGCTTCAAGTAAAAAGCATAAGAGCTTGTATGACGCCTTCAAAGCCTGGCGAGATGCAAAATAAAACATCTTAGCGG
>JBFKSL010000485.1:0-3694 GCA_041626995.1 Ketobacter sp.
CTTGAGTCAATAAACAAACTCAGTTCTTTTATAAAAAATCATGATCGGAAAGTTAAGCCTGAATCTTCACAAGAAGTGCATTCTAAAAAGACGTCTATCAGAGTGCCAAGTATTAAAAATACCCGTAATAAGAGTCGAGCTAAATTAGATTCAAAATCTTTATCGAAATCAAAAAAAAGTAAATTACCAGAAAAATATTGCAAAACTAAAAGACTATCGACTGCGGTTATAGAATCAAAGCCTAAGCAGAAAAAGCAAAGGCAGACGCTTAAACCCAACTTAAGGTTAGTAACAAAGCAAAGTGTAAGCAAGCCAACGGTCAAGCGCGAGAAATTAACAACTGCCCAAACGCCTTTATCTCATAGCATCAGTCCACATGCTGACGCCGATGATCAGCATTTTGTGGATTTTGATTAAACGCAAATGAGTTTTGGAAATGCTAACTAATAATGCTGAACTTACCGAGAATGAATTTGGATTGCTTCAGGCTTTGTTTGAAAATCGGCTCGGTATTTACTTGCCTGATCATAAAAAAACGTTAGTGGGCACAAGGTTGTGGAAGCGATTACGAGCATGTCATATTCAGAATTACGCTGATTATTACCATTATATTAATAAGCAAGAGAACGAACTAGAGCTCTGCAAGGCGCTGGAACTTATTACTACAAACGAAACTTATTTTTTTAGAGAGCCAAAGCATTTCGATTTTTTGCAGGAAAGCATTCTTCCCGACCTGGAAAAGAACGCTATGGTACGTTTATGGAGTGCTGCTTGTTCCAGTGGTGAAGAAATATATAGTCTTGCGATGATAATGTCTGACAAGAGAAAAGGTAAATGGGAAATATTAGGGAGTGACATTAACCAAAGCATGCTGGATAAGGCTACGAAAGCGATTTATAAAGATCAGCGAACGGATCAAATGCCTGAAGCCTATCGTAAACGTTTTTGTCGGCGTGGTGTTGGGCCCTTTGAGGGGTGTTTAAGGATTAATCCTGATTTAAGAAGCAGAGCAGCTTTTCGGCGCATTGAACTTCATAATAAGCTCCCTGATATTGGTGTCTTTGATGTTGTTTTTATTCGTAATGTAATGATCTATTTTGATAATGACATGCGTAGAAAGGTAGTCGATCAGGTGGTCGAGAAGATCAAACCGGGCGGTTATCTGTTTGTTGGTCTTTCAGAAAGTTTACGGGGATTGAATTCTAAAATCGATCAAGTGATGCCAGCCGTCTATCGTGTGCGATCCCCATAATGATGTCCCCAGCGGAGCATGTGGTACAGCCTGGGGACTGGTTTTTTAGCCAAACGCCATTAACGATAAGCACTTTGCTTGGTTCGTGTGTCGCAGTAACCGTATGGCATCCAGGGCTTCACTGTGGTGGCATGTGTCACTATTTACTTCCCAGGAAATCTTCTGGCTTCAATGAAATGAGTATTCCAAACCCTAGGTACGGTGTTGATGCACTGGAGTTATTGTTCTGTAAGATGTCCCAAGAGGCGCCAATTAAGGAATATCGGGCGGGTATATTTGGTGGGGCTACGATGTTTTTGGGTAATCAGAAAGTCGGTGAAAGCAACGGCATTCTTGCCATTCGCTGGATTGAACTCCACAAGTTACATGTTGATTACTCTGATATTGGAGGGGTGCAAGGACGTAAGATCAAGCTCGATCTAAACACAGGAACTGTTCAAACGGAGCTTATGCCGAGTGCAAATCTCCAGGGAGAGGGAAATGGCAATTAATGTATTAGTAATTGATGACTCTGCGGTAGTTAGGCAGGTACTTCAAGCCATTCTCAACGAGGCACGCGATATAAACGTTTATGCAGTTGCCTCTGATCCCATTTTTGCTCGGCATCATATGGAAAAGCAATGGCCTGATGTTATTGTTTTGGATATGGAGATGCCGCGTATGGATGGTCTCACGTTTTTGGGCAACATTATGCAGGAACGCCCTACCCCTATAGTGATTTGTCCTTCATTGGCGGAAAAGGGCGCAGAACTTACCATACAGGCCTTGTTCCTAGGTGCTGTGGATGTTGTAACTAAACCAAAGCTAGGTGTAAAAGGTTTCTTAGAGGATACCAAGCAACAGTTTTGGGGAATTATTAGAGCCGCTGCCGCTTCGCGAGTGAAAAGCCGAACAGGTGTACGCCCTCCTGATGCATTGCCTAAGCGATCAGTAGATAAAAAATCAAGCCGGGCTCAATTGGTGAATCTGGCCAGTACCACTGAGTATATTGTGGCAATCGGAACCTCTACAGGTGGAACACAAGCATTGGAGGAAGTATTAACTCAACTTCCCAGAACGTCTCCTGGTATTCTTATTGTACAGCATATGCCAGAGAAATTTACCGCAGCGTTTGCAGAGCGAATCAATAGTTTGGCTGATATTGAAGTAAAAGAAGCGACTTCTGGTGATCGGGTGTTACCTGGTCATGCGTTAATTGCTCCTGGGGGCTATCATCTTGAAGTGCAACGCAGTGGCGCGCAGTTTGTTGCAAAGGTGTTTCGCGGGCCAGCCGTTAATCGCCACTGCCCATCTGTAGATGTATTGTTTCGTTCCGTTGCCAAACATGCAGGCCGCAATGCCACAGGAATCATAATGACTGGCATGGGTGATGATGGCGCGAAAGGGCTGCTAGAGATGCATAAGGCTGGTGCAAGAACCATAGCACAGGATGAAGCTAGCTGTGTGGTTTTTGGCATGCCGAACGAGGCCATAAAATTAGGCGCAGTGAGCAAAGTCGCTCCATTGGGAGAAATATCAGCCCTAATTGCAAAATAAAAAACATACCTTTCTTTAAGCGCTTCTGCCAACCTGGCTGAGCTAAAGATTAGCGATCTTCGGCGTGCCATCGGTAGAAAATAAAATATTCATCATAAAGAAAGAAAACAAAGTGATTCAGTAGGTAACACTAAGTACAGTTGATGTGTTCGAAAGTGGTGATATGGAGATTACATCTTGCGGGTAAGGTTAGATTGTTTACGTTTTTCCTGCTCGGTTTTGCATGACATCCAGAGTTGATACACCCGGCTGATCAATCATTTTGAGCAGCATATCTTCCGGAACAGGTTTGCAGTAATGATAGCCCTGACCAAAGTGGCAACCAGCTGATTTTAGATAATCATGATGCAGGTTGGTTTCTACTCCTTCTGCCACCACTAAAATCCCCAGTCGATTGGCTAGCTTAATTAAGGCATCTACAACTGCTTGGTTTTGAGGCGAGCTATCTAAATCTTTTACAAAGCTGCGATCTATTTTGATTTTGTCCATACTGAATTGAGTAATGTAGTTTAACGAGGAAAATCCCGTACCAAAATCATCTAAGGCAACTTGTACGCCCATTTTCTGAATTTTTTGAATGTTGTTTTTAGTCGAATGGGCATCTGACATAACTGCTGTTTCGGTGATTTCGATACATAGTTGTGAGCCAGGAAGACCGTATTTTTCTAAGAATTGGCGAATGGTATCTGGGGTATCTTTACGTTGAAAATATTTTGAGGACATGTTGACCTGAGCGCTTATCTGTTTCGAGGTCTTTTTATTCCACTCAGCAACCGACTGGCATACTTTTTTTAGTACCCACTCATCAATTTTATAAATCAGTTCAGACTCTTCGCATAACGGAATAAATACATCCGGCGGCACTGGCTTTTCATTATGGTTCCAACGAATCAATGCCTCAGCTGC
>JBFKSL010000486.1:0-3678 GCA_041626995.1 Ketobacter sp.
CCTATATTAATGTTCTCTTCTCTAAGCTTTGAGGGCGCACGCGTTACCTTGGATGCGCTGGAAGCCGGCGCGTTAGATTATCTGCCAAAAAGTTTTGAATCTATGTCCGCTAATGCTCAAGACAGCGCAAAGATTCTGCAAGACAAAGTTCTGGCGATTGTAAAAGCGAGCAAAAATTTTTTAAGGCCCAGGTCAACAGTGGCAGAAAAGCCAGTGGTAAAACCGGTGGCGCCATCTCCCACGCGGCCTCCACCCGCACAACCAAGTGCGCGTTCAAGAAGAAGAAAAAGTCCGCTGGAATCGTTGCAGGGAGAAAAGCCCAGGATTGTTCTGATTGGGGCATCTACCGGAGGGCCGGTTGCGTTACAAGAAACCTTAACATCATTACCGGCAAACTTTCCCTTACCTATTCTTTTGGTGCAGCACATGCCGGGGACATTTACTTCCGCTTTTGCGGAACGATTAGACCGCCTTTGCAAAATCAGAGTGAAAGAAGCTCAAGATAATGATCCCGTAAGACCTGGAACAGCCTTGCTTGCGCCGGGTGGAATGCAGATGTTGGTTGAAGGAAATGGTAAAACCGTGTCCATTATCGAAGGTAATGACAAAATTCAGTACCGTCCTAGCGTGGATGTTACCTTTGGTTCTGCCGCAAGAGGCATAAAAGGCAAGGTTCTTGCAGTGGTTTTAACTGGCATGGGTCACGATGGTCGCGAAGGTTGTAAATTATTAAAACGCAACAACGCAACTATATGGACGCAAAGTGAAGAAACATGTGTTGTCTATGGCATGCCTATGGCGGTGGCAACGGCGGGACTATCCGATGCTGTTGTTGATATTAAAGAACTGGGAACTTATTTGAACGAGTTAACTTGATGGATGTTTTAAGCGTTATTGGTTTGCTGGTGGGGTTGGCTGCCATCATTGGAGGTAATGCGCTTGAAGGTGGCCACCTTTCGGGACTGGCCAACGGCCCTGCGGCAGTGATCGTATTGGGCGGAACCTTAGGCGCGGCGATGTTGCAAACACCCATGGCCACTTTTCGTCATGCCTTTGGCATATTAAGCTGGATATTTTTTCCACCTGCTCGCAACATGCAGGACAAAATTGCCCGCGTCATTCAATGGAGCATGACCGCCCGTAAGGAAGGCCTGCTTGGATTGGAAGCCATTACGGATAATGAAACCGATTCGTTTTCTCGCAAAGGTTTGCAGTTGTTAGTGGATGGCGGTGAGCCGGAAGCTATTCGCAGTATTTTAGAAGTAGAGTTGATTACGCAAGAAGAAAAAGATCTACATGCATCGAAAGTATTTGAAGCTATGGGCGGCTATTCTCCCACCATTGGTATTATCGGTGCAGTCATGGGGCTAATTCACGTCATGGGTAACTTGGCGGACCCCAGTAAGTTAGGCGCAGGTATCGCTACTGCATTCGTGGCCACGATATATGGTGTCGGTGCTGCCAACTTGTTATTTTTACCTATTGCGGCCAAGTTAAAAGCCACTATTAAAGCCCATAGCAACCAACGAGAAATGATCATTGAAGGTTTGATTGCCATTGCCGATGGTGAAAATCCTCGAACCATAGAAATGAAACTGGAAGGTTATCTGGACCATTAAGGTATCCAGAACCCAAGGTAGCGCTATGAGTCGACGACGAACAGTAGAAGAACACGAAAACCACGAACGCTGGGTAATCTCCTATGCAGATTTTATTACTCTGTTGTTCGCTTTCTTTGTTGTCATGTATTCCATTTCTTCAGTGAATGAAGGCAAATACAAAGTGCTTTCTGATTCTCTGGTGGCTGTATTTAACGCTCAACCCAAAACCATTGACCCCATCAGCGTGGGCAAAGAAGACGTTTATAAGAGTAATGATCAACTCATCAAGTTACCCATACCAGGGGATTTTCCTAGCAAAGAAGACTTTAAATACAGTGTAGAGGGCGTGTTTGATGATGTTGAAACTCGCGCAGTAAGACAAGGTGAGAATCAAGACGATGAGGTTGATCGTTTATCCAAGATCACCGAGCAGCTAGCCATGACATTGCAACAACAAATCGATGACGATGCAGTAGAGATTCGTGGTAATGATGAATGGATCGAAGTGAACATCAAAGCCAGCGTGTTATATCCCAGTGGCAGTGCCGATTTGGCTGATACAGCAAAAGAAATATTAACAAAAGTAGCCAACATACTAGTGGAAAAAAGAAACCCGATCCATGTGGAAGGGTATACCGATAACGTGCCCATCGAAACTCGACAATTTCCGTCAAATTGGGAATTGTCTGCCGCTCGTGCTGCCAGTGTTGTGCGCTATTTTGAACAACTTAAAATCGAACCGGAAAGAATGGCGGCAGTAGGCTATGGAGAATATCATCCGGTTGCCGATAACAATACTGCGGAAGGGCGTTCCAAAAATCGTCGTATGGCGTTGGTGATTTCTAAAACTGAACCACCTCTATCAGAGCAAAAGCAACCCGAAAACGCAGACTATAAAATGGGTGCTCAAGGGCGGGTGCCCACTGGTTCCGCGCAATCAGGACGCCGCGGACGAGCAGAGCAGGAAGTTCCTCTTAAAATCATTCGATTAGAAGATGGCGGATTGTTGTTTTCTTCTGAACCTCAAGGTAAGTAGTGTGAAAATTTGGGCTGCGGCAAATCAAAAAGGCGGTGTAGGAAAAACGACGAGTGTCGTGGGGCTGGGTGGCTTGCTTGCTGAACAAGGTCATCGAGTATTAATGATAGATCTCGATCCCCACGGATCTTTAACCAGCTATTTCAATCACAATCCTGATGAAATGGAGTTGTCTGTCTATCAGCTATTTCAAAATGGTGGCGAAGTTCCAAAAGAGCTGCCCAAGCAACTAATTCTAAATACTGGTTTTGAACGCTTAGACTTTATACCCGCTTCAACATCGCTTGCCATGTTAGAACGACAGGCCGTTAATCAAGGCGGTGCAGGCTTGGTTATTTCAAAAACCATTGCTTGGTTATGGGATGACTACGATTTTGTGCTCATGGATACGCCACCTATTTTGGGTGTTCTATTAATCAATGCAATGGCGGCCTGCCAATCATTGTTGTTACCAGTGCAAACAGAGTTTCTAGCCATTAAAGGTTTAGAACGGATGATGCGAACGTTGCAAATGGTAATGCGATCACAAAAACGAGATCTGCCTTATTTGGTGGTACCAACCATGTTTGACCGGCGTACTCAGGCATCCGTGGGTAGTTTGCGATTGCTTAGAAATCAATACGATGGCCATATATGGCCTTCCGCTATTCCTGTGGACACTCGCTTTCGGGATGCCAGTAAAGCGGGCCAGCCTCCCAATTTTTACGATCCGACGGCACGAGGCGTCGCGGCCTACAGCTCTCTGCTAAAATATCTATTAACGTTAGAGCCATTAGAAGCCCAAAAAAACCTAGTTTCGTAAGGAACGGGTTGGACTCTGGTGGTAGCGCAGCAGTATACGAACATGAAAGATAAAAAGCACGGCACTGACTCAACCAATGAAGTGGATCGGGTCATCTACGATTATTTGGATACTATGCTGAATGACCCTTCGGCAGAATCTGTGTTGAGTAATCAATCGGTCGAGGAATTACCATTAGCGGTTCCCGACAACGTGACTCCCATTCAACCCAATCGAAATCGTACGGGACGTGCAGAGCC
>JBFKSL010000487.1:0-3667 GCA_041626995.1 Ketobacter sp.
CATTCGAACAGCTTTCCGAGCGGGAAATGCAGATCGCTATGATGATTGTGAGCTGCCAAAAGGTTCAGGAAATTTCCGATAAGTTATTCTTAAGCCCCAAAACGGTTAACAGCTATCGTTATCGTGTATTTGAAAAACTCGGTATAAACAGCGATGTGGAATTAACCCTGTTGGCAGTTCGCCATGGTATGCTTGACGTGGAATCCTTACCTAATAGCTAGCGGGGGCTGCTATTAATATTCAAGCATTTTTATCTTCTCTTACTACTCACCCAGGTGTATACCGCATGTTGGATGCATCGGGTGATGTGTTGTATGTGGGCAAAGCCAAGAACCTAAAAAACCGAGTAAGCTCCTATTTTCGGGGGAAGCAGCATAGCCCGAAAACCGTCGCCCTGGTGGAAAAGATTGAATCCATTGAGGTCACCATTACTCACAGCGAAACCGAAGCTCTGCTGCTTGAGCAAACCCTGATTAAAAGCTTAAAGCCGCCATTCAACATTCTACTGCGGGACGATAAATCCTATCCGTATATATACTTGTCGAAGCAGCAGTTTCCGCGCTTAGCCTATCATCGCGGCTCAAAAAAACTTCCAGGCAAATTCTTTGGCCCTTATCCAAGTGCAGCTTCTGTTAGGGATACATTAAATTTATTGCAGAAGGTGTTTAAAGTTCGTCAATGTGAAGACAGCTTCTACAAAAATCGTTCACGGCCCTGTTTGCAATACCAAATTGAACGCTGTAAAGCACCTTGCGTGGGGTTGGTTGAAGAAGAGGAATATCAGGAAGATGTTCGCCATACGGTGATGTTCCTGGAAGGCAAAGATAAAGAGGTAAGAGAAGAGTTAACACAGCTAATGCAGCTTTGCTCTGAATCGCTACAGTTTGAGCAGGCGGCAGTGATTCGCGATCAACTGGAATCTCTAACCCACGTGCAGGCGCAACAATATGTCGAAACCGAGGCTGGCGGCAACGCCGACGTGTTTGCTGTGGCATTACGATCTGGCATGGCCTGCGTGCAGATTGTCTATGTGCGATCTGGGCGGGTGATGGGTAATAAAACTTACTTTCCATCTTTGAAATCTGAAAGCACGGTTGAAGAGATCTTGGACGAGTTTGTCCCCCAGTATTATTTAAATCAATCCATTGCTCGCGATTTTCCTCAAACCATTTTGATTCCCGCACCGTTTGAATCTCAAGATACCCTTGTTGAGGCCATTCAGCAGCAGGAAGGGCGTGCGGTGAGTATTACCTCTAACGTACGTACCGCCCGCAGGGCTTGGTTGCGGCTTGCTCAAACTAATGCAGAGCAATATCTATCCAGTCATATAGCCAATAAAGAAAACCTGTTTCAACGCTATGAGTCTTTGCAGGAGGCGCTTTCTTTAAGCGATATTCCTCAGCGTTTAGAGTGCTTTGATATTTCTCATACCCAAGGAGAGGGCACCGTAGCCAGCTGTGTGGTGTTTGAGCATATAGGGCCAGTAAAAAATCAGTATCGTAGATTCAACATAGAAGGGGTGAAACCTGGCGACGACTACGCAGCGATGGAGCAGGCATTAACTCGGCGTTACACACGACTAAAGAAGGGCGAGGCCAAGCTACCGGACATTTTAATCGTTGATGGTGGTAAGGGGCAGCTGAAACAGGCGCGTCAGGTGCTGCAGGATCTACAGATTCAAGGTGTGCTATTACTTGGTATTGCTAAAGGTGAAACCCGTAAGCCAGGGTTGGAAACTCTCTTCTTAGAAGAAACAGGAGTAGGCTTTGAGCTGGATCGTGATTCACCCGCGCTGCATCTGATTCAGCATATCCGCGATGAAGCCCACCGCTTTGCGATCATGGGGCACCGTAATCAGCGGGATAAAAAGCGTAAAAAATCCGTGTTAGAGGAAATTCCTGGAGTAGGGCCAAAGCGACGAAGAGAGTTGCTAAATCACTTTGGTGGATTGCAAGGGCTATCTAAGGCCAGCCAGCAGGAAATCGAGAAAGTGCCTGGAATTAGCAATAAAATTGCAGAACACATTTATGCCGCTCTCCACAACGTTTAGAATGTAACCTTATAGAGTGAAAATGAGAGTAATGCATGCAAGAGCTTGCGGGTAAGGCAACAGTCTTAACCATACCTAACATATTGACACTGCTGCGAATTTTTCTGATTCCGGTGTTTGTGTTGGTGTTTTATACCAATTACGAATGGAGCGCGTTTGCGTCTGCGGTAATCTTCGCTTTTGCTGGAATTACAGATTGGATCGATGGTTATCTGGCGCGCAAGATGGGGCAGTCTACTAAACTGGGTGCTTTTCTTGATCCCGTTGCGGATAAATTGATGGTGGCTGCTGCGCTAGTGCTACTGGTAGAGCAGCATGCTACAGCTCTGTTGGTTATTCCTGCCATTGTGATAATCAGTCGTGAAATAACCATTTCAGCGCTTAGGGAGTGGATGGCCGAATTAGGCAAGCGCGCTAGTGTGGCGGTGTCATACGTTGGAAAAGTGAAAACAACCGTGCAGATGGAGGCCATTACAGGCCTGCTAGCCAACGAGCCCAGCTTGGATAACTGGTTGGTGTGGTTGGCCTATATTATGTTGTATTTGGCAACCGGCTTAACCCTCTGGTCCATGGTGGTATATCTCAAGGCAGCGTGGCCAGATCTAAAAGAGTAATTAAAATCAAATACTTCAAGTCGTTGAGAATTAATAGAAAATTTTAGGTTGACTCGAGATGGCTTGTAGGTAGAATAGCAGCCCTCAAAGCAAAGGCTTTGTATAAGCGGGTGTAGCTCAGTGGTAGAGCTCTTCGTTGCCAACGAAGTTGTCGTGAGTTCGACTCTCATCACCCGCTCCAATTTAAAACCTCGGATCTTTCCGAGGTTTTTTATTAAGGCGCGGTGGCAGAGTGGTTATGCAGCGGACTGCAACTCCGTGTACGCCGGTTCGATTCCGACCCGCGCCTCCATCTTTTCTTAAGGCTTAGATTATCCTCAGCTTACGCTGCCATTTAGGGCGAACGCTACTTGTACACTGTATTCTGTGTGTCCAGTCGATTTAGCTACCCTTAATTACGTTCTGCCTTTCTTTAAACGCTTCAACGTGTTCCCTAAGGGCCTGCTCCATTTCGCTGATTTCACTTTTCTTGGTGCTGATAACGGTTTCGCCGTCCTTGGGTGATTGACCCTTGTAGGTGTACAGGCTCTCCAGCATGATTTTTCGTATCGGAGAGTGCTTATCCAAGCCTCGTTCTTTGCAGATAATATCCACTGACATTTCGAAAGCTTTATCGTAGCCATGTCGATCAATGGAGATGGTGCGGAATTTAGGCTTGCTCAGCTCTTCGGAATTGACGCGAATTTCAAATACATGGGCTGGTTTACGGCCTTTGCGGTGACGAATGCGCTCCTTAAGGCCCACAATCTTTCCATCGGGATGGATCAGGCGCTCAACAGAGAGATCTTTACGCATAAAGTGAGCCCGCTGCCTTTGTGCCAGCTCTAAATCTTTCGCTTGTGCTTCTTCGAGAGCAGATAAAAGCTCTTCTTCGCTGAGCCAGCGGCCGTCTTTGCGTAAAGGGTAATACACTTGATGTTCTTTGCTGTTCCACGCGCGATACACGCGGATATAGTCTTCACTGACTGATATCGCCATAGCTAAATCGACTTGCCTTTCCTTA
>JBFKSL010000488.1:0-3666 GCA_041626995.1 Ketobacter sp.
AGCTCGGCATCAAATAGTGTTAATACCCCGGCTTTACCTAAAAGATCTTCCAAATCCAGGTCCCGCCGTTCACAGGCCAGCTCCAGATCACAACAATAGGGGGCGTCCATGGCTTCACGCAGCTCAAAGCCCACCACCCGCAACTCTTCCTTCAGGCTAGGCATTTCAAATACAAAGCGACTGACATAAGACGGTGTGGTCATGGAATATCCTATTCGTTTTACAAGGCCTCTTTACATAGACAGTGGCAGGTTATGAGTTTGGCCATTATCGTTTTGGTCATGGCGAAAAAAATGGGAGCTTTCTAGAATGAAGATCCTTTACCCGTTGGAGAGCACCCGATGAGCAACCCTGTTAGTTATGAAGTTAAGGATAATTACATCCTAATCACTCTGGATGACAGCAAGGCCAACGCCGTATCACCCGCTTTACTGGAAGGCTTGCACACAGCGCTGGATCAGGCTGAGCAGGACAAAAAAACCATTCTCTTACTGGGCCGTTCTGGTAAATTTTCCGCGGGCTTTGATCTGTCGGTCATGGGCCAGGGCGGGCAAGCTATGGCGGATTTGGTTGTGGGCGGCGCACGCATGGCTCAGCGTTTATTACAGCACCCTTATCCCATTGTGGCTGTGTGTACCGGCCACGCATTGGCCATGGGTGCCCTGCTATTGCTGTCGGTAGACTACCGTATTGGTGTGGAAGGCGGATTTAAGGTGGGCCTGAATGAGGTCGCCATCGGTTTAACCATGCCGTATTTTGGCGTAGAGCTGGCTCGCTATCGATTAAATGGTGCTTATGTTAACCGCGCCGTGGTGAATGCCGAAATGTTTACACCACAGGAAGCACTGGCTGCCGGTTTCGTTGATCAAGTGAGCGCTGCGGAATCGGCCCTGGCCGACGCAGAAGCGGTTATTGAAAAACTGAATGCCATTAATATGGATGCACACTACGGTAGCAAATTACGCGTGCGTGAGCCTTTGCTTGCCGGCATTAAAGAAGGCGTAATGAAAGATTTTTCTGTGGAAATTTAATTTGGTTCAGCCAACCGCCAACGAAGAGAAATTAACGATGGGCACAGGACAGCCTTGATATTGAAAACAAGCTAATAATGCTTTATTCCAATATTGTTTTTGCTCTTCGTTTGGCGCGCACTGATCTTCATCGACCACCTGCACCAATACAGGCGGTAATTTCAAATTCAACGCAAGCAACTCTGTTTGTTGTAGCTCATTTCCAGAAGCAAAACTCACCACTAAAACATGTCGCTGCACAGTTATACCATCAACAATCTTTTCACTGCCCCACAAAGGGACTATTTTATCGCGCCACAACACCACCTGTTGGCACTGCTCATTACAATCAGGCACAGTAATCGCGTCTACGTGCGTTAAATATTCCACCACTTGTTTTTGTGCAATGGCCAGTTGATGGCCATTCTGTAATGTCAAACACCATGCGTCGCGTTGCACTGGCTTACTCCTGCAGTTTTACTTAGCAGCCGATCAATATTGAGCAAAAATACCATTTGGCCTTGATGCAATATAAAGCCTTCCATGGCACTATCCGGCTTTCTCATCACTAAAGGAATCGGCGTTACCATAATTTGATCGATGTTTTCTACTTTTGCACAACGTAGAGCAATGGGTTGTGCTTTAAAACAAACGGCAAACTCTGATTCATCGCTGGCTAAAGGTCGCATAGTTAAATGTGAATCCAATTCCATCACCCGCCATTCTTTGCCGGATATTCGAACTCTGTTCTGGCTCT
Organism: Ketobacter sp.; assembly: GCA_041626995.1. Lineage (GTDB taxonomy): Bacteria > Pseudomonadota > Gammaproteobacteria > Pseudomonadales > Ketobacteraceae > Ketobacter. The sequence goes on from JBFKSL010000488.1 coordinate 1,768, forward strand.
GTGAACAACGTTCGATGGCATAAATATGATGGTGAGGAAAAGCGATTTTTTGATGCTTTAATTCAATTAGTGCGAACTTTTCCATTATGATCCTACCCGATTTTCAATACATTGCTGTATCTGTGTCAGCAAATCGGCTTCGTTAAACGGTTTCGTCATATATTGGCTGACACCGGCTTTTTCCGCAGCGGATCGATGCTTTTGCATGGAGCGAGAAGTGATCATCACAATAGGAATATTTTTTGTTTGCTCATGGTTACGGACTCTTGACGTCAATTCGATTCCGTTCATACGCGGCATTTCCATATCAACCAAAATCATTGAAGGCGCTTTCTGTTGAATTTTCTCCCAGGCTTCAAGACCATCGCGAGCTGTTTCCGCACCGTACCCAGCATCACCCACCAATTGCATTAAAGATTTACGTACACTTAGAGAGTCATCCACAATAAGAATATTATTATCAACACTTGTTTGCAGATCGTCTGTTGAACCTATATCGAAATCGGCTGTGAAATTGGGTAATGCATCTTTTCTTTCCAAGAGTGCTGGCAGATCTAACACTGGAACCAAACGACCATCACCCAGTATTGAAACACCGGCAATACCCGGAACATTTTTTACGTATTCACCCGTGGATTTGATAACCAGATCCAGGTTTGAGATCACCGCATCCACACAAATAGCAGTGGGTTCTGATGTGATTTCTGTTAACAAAACTGGCCCTGGTTTGCCATCTTCAGCACTGCCCAAACCTAACAGTTCAGCTAAATTGTGGGTAAAATAAAGTTGTTCCTCATGAGACAATGCATCTCGCTCACCCAATTGAGTGGATTTGGCACTGCCAGGTGCAAGTATCTGATCAAGTTGTCGTGTTGGTATGGCAAACCACTGTTGCCTGAGTTGTACCAGCAATGCGTTAGATGCAACAAGCTGCAACGGAACTTTTATCTCAAACCGGGAACCACACTCTTGGCGCGGCAGAATACGCAACTGCCCACCCAAATCGCGAATGCGCTTGTTAACCGCATCCATACCAATTCCACGACCTGAAACTTGATTGGCATTGTCTTTGGTTGAAAATCCCGACTTTAAAATGAGTTGTCGAATTTGAGTTGCACTTAATGCGTCCTTTTCTTCTATTAAACCTAGTTGCATTGCTTTTTGACGAACTTTTTCCTCATCAATACCAGCTCCATCATCGTCGCAGTACACCGTTAGGTTTTGTCCGTCTTGACCGAAATGCAAATATACCTTGCCTTGGGATGATTTTTTATTTGCCACTCTTTGCTGAGCGTCTTCTATACCGTGATCCACCGCATTTCTTAGCAAATGCATTATGGGGTCAATCAACTTGTCCAGTATGTCCTCATTAATTTCGGTTTCTGCGCCGATCACCTCAAAATCAATCAATTTTCCGGTAACACGGGCCGCATGACGAATACATCGTTGCAGGCGAGGCACCACAGACCGCACTGGAATCATACGAGTGTGCTTAATTAACCTTTGTAACTCTTTATTCAACCGGGTTTGCTGAAGTAATAAGGTGTCTAAGTTCTTAATTTGTTCGCCAACACCATGATTAAGTTCGCGTGCGTCTGCCACTGACTCAATTAACGCATGAGCCACATCATAGATTTCGTCGTACTGATCCATTTCCAAACTATCAAATTCGCCGGGCGCGCCCTCGCCTTCTGACTTTTTCTGTCGCCGGGCCGCACCACGTACGTCAACCACATTCTCCAATTCAAATCGATGTTCCTGTACGCGCCAGTCTTGACTATTGACTTCATCTAACTGTTTCAGAATGCGTTGGGTTTGCTCCTGCGAGCTACCTAACGCAATGGTAATTTCTTCTGCCAACTGAAATAAAGAGCTGATCACATTTAACGGAACACGTAC
>JBFKSL010000489.1:0-3661 GCA_041626995.1 Ketobacter sp.
CATGTTCTGTTGGTAGTGTTAAAAAAAGAGAAAACCACCGGCTATGGAATTGCCAAATGGTTTGATGGTCCGTTGGGCCATTTTTGGGATACCAGCCATCAAAGGGTGTATCGCGCACTGGCTAAACTGCATGCAGATGGCTGGGTGGATTATCAGGTTGTTGAGCAAGATGGGAAGCCAGATAAAAAAGTTTACCAACTTACTGCACTTGGCGAACAAGAACTGCACAAATGGATGCAAACGCCGTTGAGGATGCCTGTCATCAATGAGGCCTTCCTGGTGAAGTTGTATGCGGCGGATTTAAGATATGTGTCTGACTTGGCCCAGGAGTTAGAACTGCGGTTGCAGCAACACCGTCAGTTATTGGAAGAATATCAAGCGGTTGAAAAACAGTTTTTTGATTCGGATTCGCTTTCGGCAGAAATGGCGTTGATGTATCTCACTTTGAAGCGTGGATTAGGTTATCAGCAGCACTGTATAGACTGGTCAGTCCATGCCTTGGGTGTTCTCGATCAAATCAAGAAAAAAGCAAGCTAAAGCGGCTAAAGTGCATACGAAAATTTCAAAAATGTGCACTTCTCTGCTATAAACATATGAATCTTTAAGCATTTTAAGCACTTGCGATTTAATTTTGATCTTTTTTTTATTTCGACATTTACCTTACTGGAATCTGATGCAATGAGTTTTTTGAAGAAAGTTGCCGTGGGCTGTGCCTGTTTACTATTAACTTCTGCGCTTTACGCCGCAGGCGTGTACGAAGGGGAACGCAATGCGTTCAATCGTTTCCATGGTAAAGGAACTTATAAATACACCAATGGCAATGTGTATGAAGGTGAGTGGGTAGACGGACGCAAAAATGGTGAAGGCACTCAAACCTGGGCCAATGGCGAGAAATATTCCGGCGGTTGGAGTAACAACCGTGAACACGGTAAGGGCAAAAAAACCTGGCCTAATGGAAACGCTTATAGCGGTGAATGGTTACAGGGCAAAATGAGCGGCAAAGGCACTTTCAAGTGGGCTAATGGCGATACTTACACCGGTAACTTTATTGCCGATCAACGGCAGGGTAAGGGGGTGTTTGTTGAGGCAGCCACGAAAGCCAAATATGAAGGTTCCTGGAAAGATGATAAGAAAGATGGCAGTTTTACGGTCACTCTGAAAAATGGAACAGTTGCCAAAGGGGTATGGCGAGGTGATAAAGCTCCCGCCAAAGCCAGCGTGGTATTAGCCGGTGGAGAATTGTACAGCGGCCCTGTAAACAAGGGTTTTATTCCATCTGGAAAGGGTACCTGTACCAATGCGGGAAAAGCGACCCCCTGCACTTTTGTAGCAGGTAAAAAACAAGTGGTGGTGGCAAAGCCAGAGCCCAAGCCTGTTCCCAAGCCAGCTCCGAAGCCCAAGGCAACACCTAAGCCTGTTGCTAAACCGTTTCAGCCTGCCGTTGGTGCTGCTGGCGCTGTGGCTGCAGCAGGTACAGCTACAGCGGTTGCTGCTCCAGAGGTAGCCGCAAAACCGGTAGAGCCACCCAAGCCTAAAAACCCTCGTACCATGCGTGGTGTGCGTGCCGATGGCAGTCAATTCTTTTTTAAACACAGCTGGGGTGGCGTTAGCGATAACCTGCAAAATCTGAAAGTAGAAAAAGGCATTAACGATTTTGGAGCCATGCGACTCACCGCCAAGGGTGGCGACTTTGATGTAGTGATAACGATTGATGAGTATGTGGGGCCTGGTACCTATGAGTTGAAATACTTTAAGGCCAGTATTTCCAAGACCGGTGAATCGGCTACTTATCGAACCTCCAGTTCTGATCCTGGCACCATCAAAATCCTTAAAGATGGCGATGGCATGTTAATTGGTTTGTTCTCGTTCAATGGTTATCCCAATGGTAATGCGGGAGCCGATAAGAAAAGCATCACCGAAGGTGAGTTTGCCATTCCTTTAAAATAAGCTTGAAAAATGGTGGCCTGTTGCATCAGGCCACCAATAATTGGCGGGTATCTTCCAGTTGAGTTTGAGCCTGTACCATAATGTCCGCAAATTTTTGCGAGGCATCTTCCCCAGGAAACAGCAAGCGAAAGGCAGGAATCTTATAGAGCTTGGCAGCTTTCTCTTCACTAAGGGCCATCTGATGTAGATGCGCCACTATTACCAAGTCCGTGAAATCCGCTTCCCCTTTGTGGTGATAACGCCAGTTTTCCGCATGGGTGGTAACCGAAATAAACTCTTCACTAAATCCCCAGCGTTTTAAAATGACGCTTCCCAGTTCGGGCTTGAGATCTTTGATGGTTTTTTCCAGCAGCTTGGGGTTGTTCATTAAGTTCGGGTATTGATGGGCATACATCAATATGGGCACCACGCCAATATCGTGTAACAAACCAGCCAGCAACCCTTGATCTGGATCGATGCCGCGCGAGTTTTTGGCCAGCACATAGGTAATGGCAGCAATCTCAATGCTGTGCTGCCACAGGGCATCCATGCGTTTTTTCAATACCGGCTCAGAGGCTTTAAACAGTTCTTTTACGGTGAAGGTGGTCACCAGTTGTTTGGTGGTTTGCATTCCCAGGCGCACGATGGCTTGAGCACTGGTTTCGAATTCCTTAGTGCCGCGAAACAGGGGGCTGTTAGCCGCTTTGATCAGTTTGGCCGCGATCACCGGATCGGTGTTAATGGCTTGGGAGATTTTCTTGGCACTGTTGGTACCGTCATCAATCATGCGTCGGATACGCACGGCCACTTCCGGCAAACTGGGTAGAATCAGTTTGTTATTGCGAAGATCGGAATAAATATCCAGCAGCAACTGTTTATCTTCCGGTTGATCTTCGCGCAGAATCTTTTTCACTTCGTAGCTGTCGGTGGGAGCTTGTTTCAGCAGCTCTTTTAGCGCTGCCATTTCCACTTTTAATACCGATGATAAAGAATGGGCGTACACGTCCAGCTTACGGGGGCGGTCTCGGCTAATGGGGCCCATCACTTCCGGGCTATTAGCTGGTACGGATTTACGCGAGCCTGAGTTGGGGTCGATAAAATCCACTTCCCCAGCCAACAGGAAATATTCATAAGGGTCCTGTTCTCCAGCGGTGATGAACTGCTCTTCTGGCAAAAGGCGCAGGGTTTCGCTGTTGTTCATCAGCATGATCAGTTGCTGATCGTCCAGGTGACGGAGAAATTCAAACTGCTTAAGCTGCTCAATATCCATAATCTACGACTTGCTTAGTGGCTTAGGTTAGTGGTGGAGCCCACACCTTTAAGTATAGGAAGTGATTGGAGAAAGCAGAAATTTAAGGGCAAGAATGTGATGGGATTGGTGTTGCATAGGGTAACTGGCGGGGTTACCCGCCAGCTTCTACCGGAGTGCTTACATAGGGGGCCAGAATCTCAATGCCTTTAAGTTGAGCTTTCAATACAGACATGAAGGTATAGGCACCCATGATTTTTCGCACCAGGAACATCAGTTCTCTTGGCGGCACAGTGAAATGGGTGCTGGAGCCTGCTGCTGCTAAGCCTGCCTGCATGCTGAGTCGTGCAGGAAGATCGCTATCGCCCCAGATGTATTCCCCGTTTTCTGTAAGGAGATGGGGAGGGGCAGGGTAACGTTCTGGATCGGCAAAGGGTTCAATGGCCATGAAGCATAATTTCACCAGCCCGCGTCTAGCTTCTAATG
>JBFKSL010000490.1:0-3653 GCA_041626995.1 Ketobacter sp.
CAGTTTGTAGAGGGAAACCCAATGTCACGAGAACCAACTCCTGTACTATCAAACGAACAAAAGCTTGCGAACACATTAAAAGAGAGTAAGGCGCCAGCCATTTCGCGCGCAGCAGCAATATTAAGATTGCTTGGCAAGAGCGATACGCCCCTTGGTCTTCAGGCCATTGCACGCTCCTTAAACCTTGTGCCTAGCACCTGCCTGTATGTCTTAAGAGCCTTAGTGGATGAAGAGTTCGTTGCCTTCGATCCGGATACAAAGCGTTATTCTTTGGAAGCCGGCGTTCTTACACTGGCTCGCCATTGGCTCAGACGAAACCAATTTACCGATATCTCCCAACCTGTTTTAAACCGTGTTAGCCGCGAATTCGATGTAACGGTTATGGGCATTAACATCGTGGGCCTGGAGCACATTATTGTTGTTGCCATTTCCCAAGCAGGTAATAACTTTCAATTAAGCGCTCAAGTTGGCAGCCGTTTTCCAGCCTTAATCAGCGCAACCGGCCGTTGTATCGCTGCATTTGGTAATTACTCGGAAGATGAACTTCGCGAGAAATTTCAAACTCTGCGTTGGGATGATCCACCCTCTTTCGAGGATTGGATGGCCCAAGTTGAAAAGGCCCGTCAGGACGGATTTGCTGTTGATGAGGGCAACTATATTTCCGGTGTAACCGTTGTTGCTGCACCAGTTTGGAAAACCCGCGATAAGCTTAGCCATGCTTTAGTTGCTATCGGCATTAGTAGCACGCTGGCCCGTACTGGGTTGCCCTCATTACAAGAGTCTCTTCTCAAAAATGCAGAGGCCTTGTCCAATCAACTTAGTGGTGAAATTTCTTTAACCGCTAAGTAAATTCAACGACTCAAAGCAGTAAGCACAAAATTATTTTTTATTGTGCTTACTGCGGTGTTACTACTTATTATTTTTTAGGTAATTCAATTTCTGCTCTGGCTGTAGCCATAGTGCTGCCCAGCTGAGTTTCCAATTTACAGTCAACTTGAACCACATTGCGACCGTCTTCATCAACGTATTTTTCGATAACGTTTGCAGACATAATGGTGATGTCACCCGTAAAAGCTGGGCCACGGTAGGACGAGTTACAATGCACAACTTGGCCCCACTCCCCTGCCCAACCATTTAAATAATCAAGAATCCAGGCACCCATAGACGCACCGTAGCCGTAACCGCGCGGAATACCAATTTTACGAGCAAAGTGGGGAAATAAGTGTCCACGCGATGGTCCAAAATAAGCACCATCGGTCCATTCAGGATTGTCTTTTTCCATCACTGGATCATTTTCATGGCCTGCCATTTCCTTGGTGAATCCCAGTGCTTCCATATCCATACCTGGTCGGTGGGTGCCTCCCCAAATGGTAAACAAGTAAGCTCGCCATTCTGTGGTAAAACTGGCGATACTATGAGGACCAATTACGCGAACCGGAAGTGATTCGCCTACATTGATATCATCCCAATAGCGCTTGCCATGACCGAGATCGTGCATCATTTTGATGTATTCGTATTTTTTATCTTCAAGTTCGGCAATTTGCTCTTCCGTCCATTCAGGATCTTCAGTGCTATCCTTGATAGCCCCCATCTCTAGGGCCAGATCTGCACGGTAACGTATGGTTGTAGAACGTTGTTTAGCTATAAAATCGCCATCTTGATTGTAGTAATTATTGTCACCTCGCTGGAAGCAAGTTGGCCCGGCAAATTTAGTTTCTTTTACAGAATAATCGAATGGAATCTTTTCATTTGTAATTTGGTCGCCAGCGAATATTTTTGGCCCATAAAACCACCACTCATCGCCACCAAAGATTAAATGAGAATCCGGTATTTTTCCAACGCATGCAGGTACTGCACCGTGGCCATCATCTACCGCTACCGCAAAGGATTGTGGTGCTACCAAACGACCATATCGCCCTTCCTTTGCGTAATCGTGATCATAATGCAGTAGATTTGGGTAATGCATTGCCTGAGCCCAGCGCCGAAAATCGTTATTATGTAACGCCTCTTTCATTCGTGCTGGTGCCATGGGTTTTCCCATGTGATGATCTAGTTCAGAACAATCTAAAGTTTTATCAGTCATGCATAACTCCAATTACTTTTGATATTAGGTATTTATATTTTTTGATGAAATTGCCAGTACACTGCCCTCTGCATCACCAGAAACGTAAAGCGTGCCATTAACACTTTGCGCAACATCTGCAAAAGGCCCCATGGGCCCGGACAAAACGCCAATTGCTGCTAACGGTTTTGGAGTCACTCCAGCAGGTGCTCCAACAGGAAGATGGGATGCAATAATTTCACGTTGCCCGCTTTGTAAGTTGTATTGGATTAGCTCCTTTAAGCCCACATCCACAATAAACAACTCGTCGCCACAAATAGTAATACCCTGAGGTTGGAGCAATCCGTCAACGACTGTTTCAACGTCACCACGAATGGTTCGTACGATACGACCAGCCCCCTCCTCTGCAACCAGGCACTGACTTTCATATACCGCCACACCACTTGGTTGATTCAAGCCATCCGCTAAGGTTTCTACTTGTCCAGACTGTAACGAAAGCACTCGACCATTTCCCTTTTCAGCTACAATAACCCTATTCGCGTCCATAGCTATGCCATACAGCTGATCAAAACCTTCTGCTAATATTTGATGCTCTTGTTTGGAGGGATTCCAGCGTGCAACTTGACCATTAGCTGTGGTAACAACGAATTCTCCAGCGCCATCAGCCACTACACCTCTAACATAACCAGGAAAGCCGGGGGAAAATAGCATTCCCGCAGGTTGCAGAGAGTTTTCATTCTCCATCGTATAGGTAAAACCACCATCTGCTATGAACAGCGTACCTTTGGAATCTACTGCTAACCCCAACGGCCAATTCAAGCCGTCTGGCACTAATGGGTTTACCTTTCCGTCGCTTAGAATTTCATTTATTTGACCCGAAATACTGGAAACAAATAACCTGTCATCAACAAAAGTCAGGTTATCCAGCCCTGGAGCAATAGTGGCGAGAACAGTTTGTTCTCCTGTGTTTGGATTAATTCGCAACACCTGTCCGCTAGCCACTTGGGTAGAAACGATAAATCCGTCTTTATCAAATTTAACGGAGTCCGGCACGCCTAAATCCCGCGCCACAACCTCGTGGGAACCACCTTCTAAACTTACGCGCCAAATCTCGTTTGTTCCCATCACAGGAAAGTACAGTTTTCCGTCTGGCCCAATTTCCATGGCATTTGGCATGGGCACATTTTCAAGGATAATCCTGGGTGCTCCACCATTCAGGTTTAACTCCATAATGCGACCATCGGGGCGACACTCCCCTGCGAACAGTCTGCCTTGATGTATGGTTATAGGGTTGGCACAAGGCATTTCTCCGCAAATGACCCTTGCTTCCCCTTTTAAATTCAATACACTGACTCGCCCTTCAGTGATCTCAGTAGCATAGATATTGCCCTGCTGATCAAATGCTAAGTCGTCAGGAGCAACAATTGCACCGCCTTTTGGGCTAATAGTTTCAATCGAACCCGTATTCACATCGATTGCACTAATTTGGCTACCAGAGACCTGCGCCACATAGATTCGCCCATCAAGCCCGGTGCGAATTCCATTGGCTCCAAACAGCCGGCTAGGCTGAGTGACCCGCTTCAACGACCAC
>JBFKSL010000491.1:0-3637 GCA_041626995.1 Ketobacter sp.
GTTGCCGTTGTAACGGGAGGCGCCGGTGGAATTGGCAGAGCAACTGTAGAGTCATTCGCAAAAGAAGGAGCCAAAGTAGTTTTCGGCGATGTGAATGATGAACAGGGAGAACTTTTACAGAAAGAACTTGGTGATTGTGTTTACTATCAACAAACCGATGTTTCGAAAGCCGATCAAATGCAAAATTTGGTGGACATGGCTGTTGAGAAGTTTGGTAGATTGGACATCATGTTCAACAACGCAGGTATATCAGGTGCGCAATATCCTCGTTTTTTAGACGACGATTTAGCTGATTTCAACAAGGTCGTGGGCATAAACTTATTTGGCGTCATGTACGGTTGTCGCGCTGCCGGTAAACATATGTCCAAAACTGGTGGCGGTGTCATTATTAATAATGCTTCAATTGCCGGCGTGTTACCAGGTCAAGCACTTATGACTTATCGAGCGACCAAGGCCGCAGTCATCATGATAAGCAAATCGTTAGCAATTGATCTTGCAGAATACGGAATAAGAGTGAATTGTTTGGCACCAGGGCATATCAGAACGAATCTTACCGCGTTTTCTATTCCTGGTATGACAGCCGAACAAATCGAAAAAGTAAAGCAAGCCATCTCTCCTGCTTTTGATTCCAATCAACCATTAAAACGACATGGTAAACCATCAGACGTGGCTGAAACCGTCTCGTTTTTATGCAGCGATCGAGCGGCTCAAATTACAGGAGTCGTTTTACCAATTGATGGAGGTATTACGGCAGGAGATCCTGTCAACCACCTGCGGGAAATCCAAGAGGCCCGCGCCGCCGCAATTGCAGAATTTCAAAATTAAAGAGTAGTATTTCATTCAGGAGTTATTAAGTATGAGTGACATCAAAATCACATTTGTAGAATGCAATGGATCTGAAAAGACCATAAAAGACGCTGAAGCAGGTGAAACCATAATGCAAGTTGCAACTGCTAATGGAATTGAAGGCATTTTGGGTGAATGTGGTGGCGGATGTGCCTGCGGGACTTGTCATATTTACATCGATCCTGAATGGTCACAAGTGGTTGGCGAACCAGACGATGTGGAAGATCAAACATTGGATATGGTGTATGAAACTCGAAAACCCACAAGTCGACTATGCTGCCAGGTTACAGTAAATGAACAAATGGATGGCCTACGCGTAACCGTTGCACCAGAATCACTATAAAATTGGCTAAGCAGACCGAAACCGGAGATTAACAATGAGTGTAACAGAAACCTATGATGTGGTTGTTGTGGGTTCAGGGGCCGCAGGTGCATTAGCTGCATTACGTGCTGCAGAATTGGGATTGTCCGTTTTAATCGTTGAGAAAGCACATAAATACGGCGGCACCTCTGCTACCTCCGGTGGAGTAATGTGGGTTCCTAACAATCAACTCACAGCAAACGATGACAGCCGGGAAAAGGCTTTTGCATATATCGATAGCCTGTTGCGTGGGCCTGTACAAAGGGAACGATTGGAAACCTACGTAGATGAGTCACCCAACATGATTCGTTTTTTGACCTCATTAGGCATTCCTTTGGTGCAAGCTGCTTGGCCCGATTATTTCCAAAATGCAACGGAATGCCGCAGTGATCGTTCAGTGCTGTGTGATACCTTTGATGGCCGAGAATTAGATGATAAGCATTTTATTGGCATGCGTGAACAATATAATCGCTTTAAACTGTTCCGCCGTTATGCCATGGATATCACTGAATTTTTTGCCATATCCACCAAAAGCCCCGGTTGGATTCGTGTGTTTCTAAAAATGATGTGGCGCTACTGGTCTGATATCAGCACACGGTTAATCTCAAGTCGCGACCGACGCTTTACACAAGGCGCAGCGTTAATGGGCCATATTTACAAAAGGGTATTAGAAAGAAACGTAGAAATTCGCACGGAAACAGGCTTGAAAGAATTAATATTCATTGATGGTCAGGTAAGAGGCGTGAAGGTGAGTAATTTTGGTCGCTTATATGAAATCGAGGCATCTCATGGCGTTGTTCTTGCGGCCGGGGGGTTCGAATGGAACCAAGAGCTACGTGACAAGTTCTTCCCAATACCAGGGTTAACTCGCCAAAGCAGCTCACCGGAAGATGCAAATCGAGGAGAAGCCCTAATTGCGGGTATGGAAATTGGCGCGGCGACCGAACACACTGAAGCAGGCTGGTGGATTCCCACCATGCATAAACCCATGGCTGGCGCATCGAACTTTGATGAGATTCACCAAGCCGCATTTGATGTAGGCCGCCCTCATAGTGTTTGCGTAAATCGAAATGGAAGCCGCTTTGTTAATGAAGCCTGTAGTTATGACGAATTTGGAGTAGCAATGGTTGAAGACCAACAGAAAACCGGTGCTAATACTCCATGTTGGTTAATATTCGATGCAACATTCCGTACCAAGTTCACCGCAGGCGGATTTCTACCAACTACCATAATGCCTGATTGGCGGATTCCTTCCGATTGCTGGGATCACTATATTTTTAAAGCAAATACCATTGGCTCATTGGCCGAAAAGATAAACCTCCCCGCCGATGAATTGCGAAAAACTGTAGCCAATATGAATGCCTATGCAAAAACAGGAGAAGACCTCGAATTCGGACGAGGCAGCAATACCTATGATCAAATGTTTGGCGACGCCAACGTACAACCCAACCCTTGTTTAGGCCCGATCGATAAGGCACCCTTTTATGCCGTTCCAATTAACTTAGGAGATCTTGGTACAAAAGGCGGGTTAAAGGCCAACGCAAAAGCACAAGTGGTAGATGCCACAGACACACCTATTCCAGGCTTATATGCCGCCGGCAATAATGCAGGAAGTCCATTTGGAAACCTCTATCCTGGTGCTGGAGCCACCATAGGTCCTGCCGCAGCATTTGGCTATATTGCTGCAAACGACATAGCGATTCGAGCAGGAAAATTACCACCTAAAGAAAGTCCTCAGCCTGATAACATGCATAAAGAAGCTGTAGTTTAACCCAAATGGCCATGCTCCCCACTCAACTTGATCACTATCGATTACTAGGCCGCTCTGGTTTGAGGGTTTCACCCTTTTCTTTAGGTACTATGACATTTGCCATGCCTGGTTGGGGCACAGAGTTTTCTGAAGCTCAGAAAATGGTAGATCACTATATTCATCAAGGCGGTAATTTTATAGATACCGCAAATTATTACGCCTCAGGTGAAGCCGAACAGATGTTGGGTCAAATAGTAGCACAGAAGCGTCAACGGCTCGTCTTAGCGACAAAATACAGTTTAAGCATGCGAAAAGGCGATGCTAATGCGAGCGGAAACCAGCGCAAAAACATGATCCAATCTGTAGAAGATAGTTTAAGGCGACTACAAACAGATTACATAGATTTGTTGTACCTTCACCTATGGGATAACCATACCCCTGTCGAAGAAATATTAAGAGCGTTTGATGACTTGGTTCGTTCAGGTAAAGTTCTATATGTGGGGATTTCCGACACCCCTGCATGGCAGATTTCCAGAATGCAAGCCATAAGTGATTTACGTGGTTGGTCACCTTTAATCGCCCTTCAAATACCTTACAATCTAACTGAGCGAACAGTAGAAAGAGAATTTATGCCCATGGCCCAAGAAATGGGATTAGGCATTCTACCTTGGTCGCCTCTA
>JBFKSL010000492.1:0-3630 GCA_041626995.1 Ketobacter sp.
CCCTGATCAGGCCAGCCTAATATTTGGGAAGGCAAAATCAAATGCGCAGAACTGGAAACCGGCAAAAATTCTGTGAGACCCTGAATGATGGCTAAGATGACTGCTTGAACAATAATATCCATAAATTAACCCTTGTTAACCAAATAGCCGTCCACAAATTCCACCGGCATACGCTTTGGTTTTCCGGAATCAATGGCAACACAAACCCATTTGGTGCATCCACGCAGCACCGTTACGCCATCCTTGACACGAATTAACTGATAACGCCGGGTGATGGAAAGCTTGCGATCGTTTTCCACGATCCATGTCCCCATAACCAATTCATCACCGGCAAAAGTCGCCGCCAGATAATCCACTTCATGACGGCGCGCTACCATAGCACGATTTAATTGCTGATACTTGTCCCAACCCAACCCTAACGCTTGGGAATGACCCCAGGCCACATCTTCTAACCAGCTGACATACACCACATAATTGGTGTGCCCCATAATATCAATATGTTCATCCACCACCTTTATGTAACGATGAAAAGCCGGTGTGCCGTAATCCCAATTCAACTGCTGCAAGTTTTCTTGATTCATGCACAACCCTATTGTTTTTTTGTACCAGGCTTATCGGCCACATTGTTGCGCAAATAGACCGGAGCCACTTGGTGTGGAGCCACTGTAACCTGTTCGGAATTCTTTTCTGCCCGAATTAATCGCGCTTGAGCCAGCAACAGCACATCCTTGGCATGGGGCAACAGGGTTTCATCACACCCGATTAAAGGCCCAGCAGTGCATTCCAACACATCCCGATAACCCCAACCTGAACCAACACCATAACTGCGGTCAAAATTGGTCATTAACGATGCTTGCGCCAAATGCTCTGGTTTACAAACACATTCCTGCCCTTGCAGTTGGGCATTCCCATGCTCAACTTGATAGCTGCCCCAGTACACCTCCCCCATGCGAGCATCTATGGCTACATGACACATCTGCCAGCCTTTTTCACGAAAGGCCCGATGGGCAAGTACCGCCAGGGAGGAAATGGGCACCACAGGCAAATCAGCGCCATAAGCTAACCCCTGCACAGTGCCCGCAGCGATTCTCAACCCCGTAAACGAACCAGGGCCACAGCCAAACGCCACTGCATCCAGTTGTTGCAGAGTAATATCCGCCTCCGCTAACAACTCATCCACCATAGGCAATACTAATTCCGCGTGCTTACGGGGCTGGTCTGTAAATCGCTCAATTAGCTTATCGCCATGGCTCAGCGCAACAGAGCAGGCTTCCGATGAGGTATCAATGGCTAACAATCGCTGAGTCATGTTTGGATAAATATATCTGTCTAAGTGAGTTTGGCATTTTGAGGGCGGCCATTATCTCAGGTTTCTTAGTGCCACCTCAAACGGAAATTCCCCATTCCTCTACATAGGAGCGAATATCCTGTACCGACTCTAACAGAGGCATACTGGGCAAACTCTTTAGAAACCGCGCACCATAGGGCTTGGTATACAGGCGACGATCTCCCAGAAGAATTAAGCCACAATCCTCATGGGAGCGCAGAAGACGCCCTACCCCCTGGCGCAACCGGGTAATAGCATGTGGTACCATAAAGTCATTAAACCAATTCTGCTGCTTATCACGGGCCACCTGCTTCCATACCAGCGCCATGGTGTCATTGGGTGGAATAAAGGGCAGCTTATCAATGGCAACACAGGAAAGAGCCAAGCCTTGAATATCAATCCCCTCCCAAAAGCTTCCTGTCGCCAACAGAAAGGCGTTACCGTCTCGTTTAAACTGATTCAGCAGCGCCTGCCGGTTGCTATCGGATTGATAAATAAGACAGTTACGACCCGTTTTTTCTTGTAGCAACTCAGCCGCCGTTTGCAATGCCGCATGACTGGAAAACAAAAGCAAAAAACCACCGGGAATGATTTCCGATGCCTCAATTACTTGTTCAATCCAAGCGGAATAAAAATGCTCATCATCAGGTAAGGGCAACGTGTTGGGCATGCATAAGGCCGCCCGGCTTTTGTAATCCAGTGATTCCTGACAACGATAGGTGGACACATCCGGTAATGACAATACCTGTTTAAAATAATCAAAATTGTTTTCTACCATTAAAGTGGCAGATAAAAATACCCAACTGGTAGCTTGCTGATTCACACTGGTAAAAGGGGCGTGCAGGTGGGAGGAAAATAAAGTGAGGTTTTGCTGATTAAACTCGCAATACACCACACCACTATCATCCTTCGCATCTTTCAACGTGCTAAGCCAACCCTGCAAGCGCTGGATCACATCATGCAAATTAATTTGTGCGTGATGCATTTGCTGAAGCGGTGCCAGTAATTTTTCCCACACATCCATTAACGGCCGCAAACTGGCGACTGACACGGAAATCAAATCCGAAGTGCTGTTTTTTTGACATAATTGCTGATGAATTTGGTTCCACATCTGCTCAAAGAGCTTCAACAAACTGGGAATTTCCTTAAATAGAATAGGTTGCTGCTGAATTTCCTTGCGCACTTGCTTAATCCAACGCATCACCCGATAGCCATCGACCATTTTCATATTGAAGCGCATCAAAAGCTCGGGTAGCTGGTGGGCCTCATCAACAATCACCGAGTCCACTTGCGGTAAAAGCGCCCCCATACCTTTTTCAAATAACTGCTTATCACTTAACAACAAAGTATGATTAATCAATAACACTTGAGCGGTACTGGCCTTATTGCGAGCCTTTTGAAAATAACAACGCTCAAATTGGTCACAAGCTTTTCCCATACACCGGTCAGCAGTAACCGTTAAGTGTTGCCGTATTTGAGAAGCCTGAACACCTTCAATGGAAACCGTTTGAATTTCACCGTCATTACTTTGCACCTGCCAGTTCTGCAAAGTAGCCCAGTTAGCAGCAATAAGTGGATCACCCTCCTCCAACGCCTGTTGCAATCGATGCAAACACAAATAGTTTTCACAGCCTTTAAGTAAGGTTAGGCTACGCAATCCTTCTACGGTGGCACGTAGCTTTTGATACTCGCCCCACCAAAGGTGATCTTGTAAAGTACGATTACCCACCGACAGGATAATGCGTTTTTGACTGGCAAGGGCTGGTAAAAGGTACGCCAACGTTTTTCCCGTTCCCGTTGGCGCCTCCAGAATCAGCGACTGGGTATTCAGCAAAGCGTTTTCGATTTCTGTTGCCAGCTTTATTTGATTGGGGCGCACCTGAAATCCCGGCCATAGATTAATAAGCGGGCCATTTTCAGATAAAATCTCTTGAATCATGTATGACGGGGCAGCTGCTCAGTAATTTTCAAAGCAATGTACCATATTTGGAGTTTTTCATGTCGAGTTCTGCTTCAGTTACCGCTCTAATCCTTGCCGGAGGCGAAGGTAGGAGAATGGGTGGCCAAGACAAAGGTTGGGTTCAACTAAAAGGGATACCGTTGGTTGAACAGGTTATCGCACGGTTAACGCCACAGCTAAACCGCATTGTCATTAGTGCGAATCGTAATTTAGAGGAATACCAAGCTCTTGGTTACCCCGTTATTTGTGATGAGACGCCATTTTTGGGGCCACTGGCTGGCATTGCTGCCGGTTTACAACAGATTGAAACCGATTATGCGTTGGTAGTACCTACTGATGCGCC
>JBFKSL010000493.1:0-3627 GCA_041626995.1 Ketobacter sp.
AGATCAAAAAACCGTGCCCCCAAAATCAACAATGCATTTTAAGAGTAAAAAAATTACCTTTACTAGCAATATTTTATCCCTAGCAGTAGCACTTGCAGCGACAACGTCTATTACCACCCCAGTCAATGCAGAAGAAAATACAGATATAGAAAGCAATGCTCCATTGCTCGAAGAGGTCTCCGTAACCGCAAGACGACGTGAAGAAAGCACACAAGAAGTTCCTATTGCTATTACCGTAATGAGCTCCGATGAGCTACAGAAAAAAAATATTGTGGAGCTAGAAAGCTTAGCCACCAAAGTACCAGCGGTAACCATATCCAACACGGGCACATCTTCAAACGCACCCATCGTTGCCGTCAGGGGACAACGCCCTACGGATACAACGCTATCCCTGGATCAATCTATTCCTATTTACTTCAACGAAGTGGTAATGACACCATCACAGGGCACTAACTTATCTTTTTATGACCTGTCAAACATTCAAGTACTAAAAGGCCCACAAGGAACCTTGTTTGGCCGAAACACCACAGGGGGCGCGTTATTAATTACACCAGTTAACCCAACCGCTGAACAAGAAGGATACGTTCAAGTCAAAGCGGGCAATTTCAACCTTAAAGGTATAGAAGGAGCGGTAAATCTACCCGTAAACGAGAACCTACAATTTCGCATAGCAGGCAGGGCGTTACAACGGGACGGCTATCAAGAAGTTGTTGCGGACAACGCTTTAAAAGGCCAGGACTTGTGGGACGAAGATTCTAAAGGAATGCGTATTGGAATGAATTTGGAATTCGATACCTTTTCCAACCTAACGACGGTGTCTTATGATGAAAACGATATGATATCACGTGCACCGGTAATTTCTGGTTATGCTCCAATTCAACTGGGTGGACTGATCGAACTGGCCTATAACCAAAACGGCGAAATGGATGCTGCTATTGAACGACAATCAAAACGTTCTGCCCACGATGTTGAAATCGATCTTTTGGGTAGAGAAACCGTTGAGAATATATTCGCATCAAATATTACCGAGCTTGAACTATCTGATTCTCTAACCCTTAAAAATATTTTTGGTTACCGACAAGTTGAAACCACAAGATCCGTCGATGCAGATGGCACAGCTTTCCCCATATTTTCCAATGGAGTAAGTTCTCAAACCGCCTCAGTCACACTCAACCCTGAAGGCCCAGAAGAGATAGAAGCCGAACAATTTAGTAACGAGTTACAGTTGCTCGGCAGCACTGACAACATTGAATGGATAACGGGTGTTTTCTGGTACCAGATGAACGCGTCCCAAGATGGTTTGACGCAAGTTTTCTCTGGAGAGGTAACATTTCCTGACCCGGCTCCCCAGATTCCCTTTCAAGCCTTAATTTACCAAGCGTCTCCTAAAGGTGATGTTGATAATGAAGCCTATGGCCTATTTGGCGAAGCAACATACCACTTCAATGACGAGTGGTCTGCAACTCTAGGATTGAGACAAAGCTGGGACGAGCGCAGCGTTACCGTAAAAAACCAAAAACAACCAACCCCAGGGGCGTTCCCTCCGGTCAACCTTATCACCGACCCCTTGGAATGCGCCGTTAAAGACGAGAACGGCAACCCTGCCCCCAATTGCGAACGCACAGAGAGCGAAACTTTCTCATCACCAACTGGCCGCTTCTCCGTAAACTTTACGCCTAATGACAGCACATTAATTTATGGCAGTATTTCTACCGGTTATCGTTCAGGTGGTTTCAACTTGCGATCGGTAGATAATGAAACTTTAAAGCCTTTTGATGAAGAAACGGTGGTTACTTACGAAATTGGGCACAAAGCTGAATGGGGTTCTATGCGGACCGCTGTGGCAGCCTACATACAAAAGTACGAAGATATACAAAAAACCGTCGCGCTTTTCTCTGGATCAAGCTTTGAAACCAGCACCATTAACGCTGCCTCTGCCACCATCCAAGGCCTAGAATTAGATGTAATGTGGGCAGTCACCAATGACCTGATTCTCTCTCTCGGTTATGCCTATACCGATGCAAGTTATGACAAGTGGATTGCAGATGTTCAAGTTCCCAATACAGCCACAACCGTTCCCGTAGATGCATCAGGTGATGACTTTGGCTTCACCCCCGAAAATACCGCCACCCTATCTGCGTCCTATACATTCCCCATTAGCCCAGAATTAGGTGAGATGACTTTAAGCGCTTCCGCCTATTGGCAAGACGAGATGGTGAATTTCGCCATTCCTTCTCAATTCAAAGTAACCGTTCCGGATGAATATCGAGAAACCGCATACGAGTCAATTGAAGTGGATTCCTATGCTGTCGCTAATCTACGCTTCGACTGGCGCAACATGATGGATTCGGATTTCGATTCTGCACTGACAGTTAGCAACCTTACTGATGAAGAGTATGTCATTGGTGGCTTTAACCAAATTGACTCTCTCGGTTTAGTGGAATCCGCCTATGGTCCACCTCGCACGGTCGTCG
Organism: Ketobacter sp.; assembly: GCA_041626995.1. Taxonomy (GTDB): domain Bacteria; phylum Pseudomonadota; class Gammaproteobacteria; order Pseudomonadales; family Ketobacteraceae; genus Ketobacter. Next base: position 2,475 of record JBFKSL010000493.1, read on the forward strand.
CCTCGCTTCAATATAACTTTTAACCAGCTATACCAAAACGAACGGTTATCGATAGAAGGCAAACTATCGATAACCTATTAAACAACATGCTACAAAAGGGAAATATCATGAGAAGAACCATCCCTTCTTTACTGCCCAGGAACGTGGCGATCATGCTATCGGCCAGCGTATTTTTTTCATCCGCCAGTATTGCAGCCAACCTGAACCAAGCAGTGGGCGAGAACAATTCTGCCAATAGCTCAGCGCAACAATCCCAAAGAAAGATTGATTCGTTATCAGAACAAACCGACAAACTGTTCAATGAATACAAAGTAGTGAGCAAAGAAGTCGATGGCCTCCTCGTTTACAACAGTCAACTTGAAAAACAGATCACTAACCAAATTAATGAAATGCAAAAACTCGGCAAATCTATTGATCAAGTAACGGTTATTGAACGCCAAATCATCCCCTTAATGTTGCGCATGATCGATGGCCTAAAGCAGTTCGTAGAATTAGATGTGCCTTTTCTGCCACAAGAACGCCAGGAAAGAATCACAAACCTGGAACAGCTAATGGATCGAGCCGATGTATCCGTAGCAGAAAAATTTCGCAAAGTGTTAGAAGCCTACCAAATCGAAAACGAATACGGTCGCACTATTGAGGCCTACCGAGGCACTCTGAATGTCGATGGCAATTCAAGAGAAGTAGACTTTCTCAGGATCGGCCGCCTATCGCTGATTTATCAAACAGACGATGCAAAAATATCCGGTATTTGGAATAAACAAGAACAACGATGGGAGCCCTTATCAAACCAGTATCGCAGTGCCATTCGAGATGGCCTGCGCATTGCTCGTAAAGAAGTGGCCCCCAACTTATTAAAACTACCAGTCGTTGCAGCGGAGGCAATCCAATGATAAAGCGATTAACACTTATTACATTATTTGCCAGCATAACGTACACCAATACTGCTTTATCCGCTCCCGCAGCATCGTTGGAACAATTGCTTAATATCGTAAGGCAAGGCTCCATCGTCGAAGCAAAAGAAAACAAAGCCCGAGAAACTCGCTTTAAATCAGAAAAACACAAACAAGCCGAAATTTTATCGGAAGCAAAACAAGCTCTCGTAACAGAAGAACAACGCAGCGCCAAACTAGAAGAAACGTTTGAAAAAAAC
>JBFKSL010000494.1:0-3621 GCA_041626995.1 Ketobacter sp.
AAAATACAATAGCGCTTTATGAACCGCATCAACCACCGCGCGTGGTGTAATGGTTGCGCCAGTAAATGCGTCAAATACACCGCCATCTTTTTTCACACGCCAGCCGTTCTCATTCAGGTTGTTGAGGGATTTCCCATTAAAGCTGGTGATCCAATCGGATTTTTGAATATCAATGGCATCCCCTAGACCTGGTGTTTCAAAATGAGGAGGAATCACGCGAACACCACTTACTTCACCAGAGCTGGCAATGCCAACCAGTAAGTTGATGGAACCGCCATAGCCTTCCGGTGCCACCACCTGCATGATGATGCCGCTTGGGTTCTCATCCAGTTTGGCAATATAGGCTTCGTTGGGTTGTTTGCTGCCTAATAGCGGGTCAGCTTCCAATGCAATCGTACTGTTCAGCAAATCATTATTTAAGCGCTCCTGTGGCATCACTTCAAACAGGTTTCGCTTTAAGGCATTTTCTTTTTCTTCAGCAATTTTCGCTTTGGTTAAATTCGCCGTTAGCACCACCATGCCGGTGGTAAGAATGGCAAATAAACCAAGAATGATACTGTTACGGGAAACGGATTGACCGATCATTGTTATCTGCTCCTCAATCCGATTTGGCTAGCCCTTTATTGGGCTTTTTGTGGCCGTAGGTGCGCGGCTGGGTGTAGTAATCGATAGTGGGAGCGGCCAGGTTCATCAGCAGTACGCTAAAGGCCACTGCATCAGGATAACCACCCCAGGTGCGAATCACATAGGTAAGTGCGCCTACACCCAAGCCATAAATAAACTTGCCTTTATTGCTGGTGGCGGCTGTGACTGGGTCGGTAGCGATAAAGAACGCACCCAGCATGGTACCACCGCTGAGCAGGTGAAAAAGAATGCTGGGGTAATTATCAGAATCGACGGCAGTGTTGAAAAAACCAGACAGGAAAAAAATTGCGGCCAACATTCCCACAGGGATATGCCAGGTTATGATTTTTCGCCCAATCAGGTATATACCACCCAGTAGAAAAGCGATGTTAACCCATTCCCATCCATAGGCAGCAAAGGTGCCGTGTAAAATGGCATTGGAATCCAAAATTTCCGGTTGGCCCGCGTAGGTTTTAAACGTATCCAGCGGAGTTGCACCACTAATGGCATCGGCACCATTAATGCCAAAGGTAATATTCAGAGATTCCACAAGGCCAGGTGTATTGACGCTATTATCCAAGCCTTCTGCTGGAAGCCAGGTGGTCATTTGTTGCGGAAAAGAAATCAGTAGCAGCACATATCCCACCATGGCAGGGTTGAAGGGGTTCATCCCCAATCCACCATATAGGTGCTTGGCCACGACAATGGCAAAACTGCTGCCTATCACGGTTAACCACCAGGGAGCCGTTGGAGGAATGGCCACGGCCAATAGTAATGCGGTAACCACTGCGCTGTAATCAGCTAAATAGAATGCAACGGGCTTGTTGCGGGCTTTCAATATGAGAAATTCACAAATGACCGCAGTGGCGCAAGCAATTGCTGTATTGATTAATACACCAAAGCCAAAAAAGTAGCTAAGAATAAACAGGCCCGGTACCGTGGCGTACATAACATTACGCATCACGCCGCCGGTGCTAACGGGTTTGTGCAGGTGGGGAGAAGTCACATTCAGTAATGCCATTATGCTTGTGCTCCCTCAAGTTTTTTCTGTTCTTCTTCCGCTTTTGCCAATGCTTGCTCGGCATCGGCTACTGCCTGTTGCAAGTTTGATAAATCTTCTGTGCCGACTTCTTTTGCGGCATCTAGAGCTTTGTTGGCTTTCTTTAACAGCACCTGTTGTTTGGCCACTTCCATCTTGGCTGCTTTAACCGGATCTTTTGCGGCATTTTGTTTTTGAATCTGCTCTTTCTCTTTGGCACGAGCCTCTTTCATGGCAGCTTTCGATGCGTCTGATTTGGCTTTTAGCGTTTCCACTTGTTGTTTTAGCTCATCGATATTGTCAGCTTCGTTGGTTTCAGCTTCTTCCAACTGCTTTTGCGCATCTTTATATGCAGCAAAATCTTCTGCAGAAGCTTTCTTCAATGCTGCTAATGGGTCTTCTTTGGCTTCTGCTTTTTTGGGTGTCTCTGTTTTTGCTTCGGCTTTGGCTTTAACGAACGCTTCTTTTGCCAAATCAGCTTTTTGTTTAAGCTGATCCACTTTTTTACGCAATGCTTCGATATTATCAGCACCATTCTTTTCCGCTTGCTCTAAGGCTTTGTTGGCTTCCTTAAAGCGCTTCATGGTGGAAGCGGCGGTTGTTTGCAGTTTTGTTATGTCAGGACCAGTTTCGGAATCTTTACCCGCTTCTGGCTTCGGTTTGGGTGCTGCTTTCTTTTGAGCCTGTTTAGCCGCTGCTGCCTTGGCACGTTCCTGCCGTTTACGTTCTTTCTCTTGCTCTTCCCTTTCAAGCCGGGCCTGGCGCGCTTCAAAGCGCTGACGTGCATGATCGGATTTGCGGTTTTCCTGTTCCTGTGTACGTATTGCGCCCTTGGCGAATCTGTAATACTGAACCAAGGGAATATTGCTTGGGCAGACATAAGAGCAAGCGCCACATTCGATGCAATCGGCTAGATTGAAGTGAGCCGCTTTGTCGAATTCTTTGGATTTTGCGAACCAATAGAGTTGTTGCGGCAAAAGGTTAACCGGACAAACTTGGGCACAGCTAGCACAGCGAATACAGGGTTGCTCGGCAGCGGGCTCTGGAATTTCTTTGCTAGAGGGAACCAGCAAACAGTTAGTGGTTTTAACAACAGGTACGCTCGGATCGTGTACTGCAAATCCCATCATGGGGCCGCCCATGATTAAGCGGTGCAAGTGGGTGTTGTCCACCTGTGCTTGTTGCAATAGCCAGTTCACAGGAGTGCCCATAAGCACCTGGTAATTGCCTTTTTGGGTAACACTATCACCGGTTAAAGTGGTAATGCGTGAAATTAATGGCTCGCCATTTACCACCGCTCTTTTTACTGCATAGGCTGTTCCGGTGTTTTGACATACCACACCTACATCAGCGGGTATGCCGCCGCTGCGAACTTCTTTCCCTGTCAGTAAATGAATCAGTTGTTTTTCGCCACCGGAAGGGTATTTGGTGGGCACCACAACCACTTCAGCTTTACTGTCAGCAGTCGCGCGGCGCATGGCTTCAATGGCTTGAGGTTTGTTATCTTCAATGCCAATTAGAATTTCTTCGGGCTCAACCAGCCAGGCCATAATTTCCAAGCCGACTACAATTTCTTCAGCTCTTTCACGCATTAAGCGGTCGTCTGCAGTGATATAGGGTTCACATTCCACCGCATTGAGAATTAAGGTTTGAATCTTTTGATCTGGCTTGACGCCTAGCTTCACCACGCTGGGGAAGCCCGCGCCACCCATGCCCGCAATGCCGGCCTCACGAATTGCCTGTAGAACATCCTGCTTGGAGTGTTGCAGGTAATCTTCAAATCCCGCATGTTCTAGCCAGCGATCCTCGCCATCACTTTCGATGGTGACACATAATGCACTCATGTGAGATGGATGTTGAATGGGGTGTTTGTCGATGGCAACAACCGTTCCTGAGGTGGATGCGTGTACTGGTAAACTAACAAAGCCAGTGGCTTCACCCACTTTCTGACCTTTTAG
>JBFKSL010000495.1:0-3620 GCA_041626995.1 Ketobacter sp.
AACCAATATACCCGCTACCACATACGCATAAATATACTTTACTTTTAAACGCCGCCCTTCAATAAACATAAACAGATTACAAACAAATGCTAAGAAGAGAACATCAACTGCAAGAAACTTCCCTGCTGGGCTTGTATTAAAAAGTGCATCGGCCCAAAACATTCTATTCGCTTCAACCAATCCTTTACCCAGATACACAGGAACGTGATACCAAGTAAAAAAAAGCGCCAACAATGATGCAACAACATAAACAACAATCAACATTTTCGATTTAATAATCATAATTTTAACCCCTAAACCCAACTCACTAATTTAGAATTCCCACCCAAACAACCTTGCTTTCAACGCCAACTTCAAATCGATTCCAGTTAGTGTGATCTCTCTGAATAACCAGTAAACTCGGAACAACATGAGTTTCGTTCGCTTCTAGCTGAAGCTTTCTCACTTCATCACAATAATACCCATTACACACATCAGATCGATACTCTCTTGGCAGGCTGCAACCAGTTGCGGTCTGATTGATACACGCTCCTTCTACAGACTCCTGCGGTATATGTTGCTCATAGCGTGTGAGGATTTCCTCATCGGTTAAATCACTTGAGTGTTTTAACGTTCTCCAGATGGTTACAGAGCTAACAAAGCCATGGTCGGCACCAACAGGACAACATCCGCCTTTGCATAGGGTGCAAAGTTGATCGCTTAACTGTCTTAATGCGGGGTTCTGCTGTAACTCAGAGCCAATTTTAGTGGCATGTTCCATCGAAGATAAATGCTGATCCTGAGGAATGTCTGACTCATTTTTATATCGTCGTGCTTCTTCCACGCACTTTCTTACGTGATCCAAATACTTTTTAATTCGCTCGGGCTGCTGAGGGATTATTTTTTCCAGCCCCTTTGGCAGGGAAACAATACGAAGAACCTTTTGATCGTCTTCAAATTTGTCTTGATATTGCTCTAAAATGGATTGGTTTTCTTCTGTTTGCTGTTGAATGATTGTTCGCTTGTGATGATCCTTTATTCTTTCTTTTTCACGATGATCAAGAATTCTCTTTCGCTGAAAATCAAAGTGGGCTTTGTAAGCATTGGGATGCATGGTTTTGCTCTGCTCATGCAAGCGTTGGCAAAACACGTTTTGACAGATATTTAATGGTGACGACTTGTTGGTAGAAACCTTAAATGCCGTTATCGGGTCACCACAGATATCACAGACTTGATCCTTTTTCACGGCCTTTCCTTTTTCTATTGGCTTTTTTTGCTTCCCTACGCTTTCTTTCTTCTTCCACCAAAACCTGTTCTTTATTCATCATTTCAGGTGTTTCTAGAGAGATATTACCCAACATTCCCGATGCGAATTCAGTTAAGAATAAACGTGAAATTTCATTCATGTCTGCGCGACCACCAGATTGAATCTTACCGCGTTTTTTCGCAATTACTTCCATAAAGTCATAAGCCATTTCTGGCAGTTCTTCTAATTGATAACGTTGTTTTAGTAGTTGTGGGTATGTCTCAATTAGATATTCAGCTAGGAAATGAGCGGCTTCGGCCTCATCCATGGCCGTGTTTTTTATAGCCCCGGTACAAGCAAGCCGAAAACCGCTGTTAGGGTTTTCAATTTTAGGCCACAAAATCCCTGGTGTGTCATACAGTACGATGTTGTTTTCCAATTTGATTCGTTGCTGGGTTTTGGTTACCGCTGGTTCATTACCGGTTTTGGCCAGTTTTCTATCTGCCAACACGTTAATGATGGAGGATTTACCGACATTGGGTATGCCAGTGATAAGGGCCTGAATGGCTTTGGGGCTATTGGCTTTGACTGGGCATAGTGTCGTAATTTTATTGAAAATTTTACGTATATCAGCGGGATGATCACGCCGAGTCGCCATGGCCTCGGTAGAAGCCTGCTGGTTAAACTCGTTAATCCATAGCTGCGTAATTTCTGGATCGGCCAGATCGGATTTTGAAAACAAGATTAAATAGGGCTTTTCTTTCTTGAACTGTTCAATGACCGGATTGGAGCTGCTATAGGGTATCCTGGCGTCGACTATTTCAATAATGACGTCTACCTTAGGAAGAATCTCCCTAATTTCTCGCGTAGCTTTGGCCATATGGCCCGGATACCAATTAATACTCATACTGCCCTACTCTTTAGAATAAGGCAGTATTGTATCGTTCATCGCTTAGATTGGCATCAAAATACCTGGCTTAAAGCAGGTGCTACCATATGAGGAACCAGGTATTTGTGCACATCCATATTGGGTTTATAGTGGGTAAACATGCCTCCTAGCGTGGTGAATACCCTAGCCAGCATAATAAACTCTGCCGGTAGCTTATCCACTGGGTCACGCTCAGCTTGCTGCATTAGATTCTTGGCGCCACCCATAATATCTTTTTGCGTTGGCCACGTCATTTCACCACGGCTCATGTCATTGGCCGCTCTTTTTAGCTGCCCCAACAGCGCATCACCAAAGGCTAATAAGGTATCGGGGCGTCCACTTCGGGTTTGAAAGCCCATGTAGACCAATTCCCGCGCCATGTCTTCGCGCTCATCCAGCAACGCTGCACCAAGCACTCTACAGTAACCTTCCCGAAAACGATCCGACAGCTGCATGGTACAACCAAAGTCCAGCAACACCAGCTCGCCCTTATCTGTTACTAATAAATTGCCAGGGTGAGGGTCTGCCTGAAACACACCAAACTGAAGTATCTGGCGAAGGTAAAGATCCAACAAACGCCCAAGCAGGTCAGATAATGCTTCGTGATCCGTTTCAGCCCGTTGATCCAACGCCGTAGATAACGGAGTGCCCACAATGAAATTACTTACCATTACCTTTGAAGTACAATATTGCGCTATGGATCGCGGCACCACTACGCCTTCTACATCAGAAAGGAAATCGGCTATTTGATTCATCCAACGAGCCTCGATGGTGTAATCCAGCTCTTCACGAATGGTGCGTTCAATTTCGCTCGTTATGGTATCCAGATCCGTTGGCGGAATCAGAGAATCAATACTGTTCACAAACAGCTTCAACAAGGACATATCAAGGTTAATCAATTGTTCCAGACCCGGACGCTGAATTTTCACGGCAACAGTACGACCGTCTTTCAGTCGTGCTTTATGCACCTGGCCAATGCTGGCAGCGGCTATGGGTTGCGGATCAAATTCTAAAAACAACTCTTCCAATGTGCCGCCCAGTTCTGATTCAATCACTGAGCGAATGTCTTCGAAAGATTCGGGCCTGGTCTGGTCTTGAAGTACGCGAAGCTCCTCCACCCAGGGTTTGGGGAGTATATCGGCTCGTGCTGAAAGCAGCTGGCCAACTTTTAGAAACGCGCCACCCTGATCAAGGGATACATCTCGAAACAGTCGGGCGTTCTTTTGATGTAGCCGATTAAACTCTTTTTCCATTTTCTTGCGAGGAATAAAAACGGACTTGATACCCCATAGACGATAACTGGTGGTAATTTTAGTTAGCATCCAACCCGTGGTTTTCAAACGCTGAACCTGGTCCTTCCAGTTAGCAAACTCCAATGTAAGATCAGAATATTCCTGTTTAACGGAATTGGCACCCTGCTCCACTTTTTTAAATGCCGTTAGTGCTTGTTCGGCTAGCTCTCTACCC
>JBFKSL010000496.1:0-3615 GCA_041626995.1 Ketobacter sp.
CGAGCTGGCCCACCAAACCCTGTACGTAAAAGACGACACGGTATTTAACGAAAGCTATGCCAGTTCCATAGAACAAATTCTATTGCAGCAGTGGCTCAGTGATGCTCCACAACAATGGCAAGCCTACCTTAACAATCAAGCCCGCCATAACAGCTTTCTGCAACTGGTGTTAAATAACAAACAACAAAGAGAAGCTCTATTTAATGGTGACCTTTCTGACCAGGAAAAACGGGACGCCAAAGCGCAATCCGTTCAGCAATTATGGGATGATTACCAACGCTTCAAACAACAATGGAATGGTTACAATGGCTATGATCATTGGTTTGAAAAGGGTTTAAATAATGCCCAGCTCTCCACAGTAGCCACCTATAATGAACTGCTACCGGGTTTTATGGCGCTATATAAAGCCACCAACCAAAACCTAAGCCAATTCATCAAAAAGTGTGAATCCCTGGCAGATCTCAGCAAAAAACAGCGTCATCAACGACTTAAGCAGTTTGCAAATCCATAGATCGTCTATACTGAATAAAATAAGTTTCTGATTTTGTGGCATTTACAGCCGAGATGGAGCTATGGCGACTGCAACTCAAATAAAAATCGACCCGTTCGTACAGCTGGACAAACTCATCCCCATGCTGTCAGATCTATACACGGCAATTAAAGCCAAACACGAAAAATGTGGCCCCATGATGGAAAACATCATGAACACCATTTACCGCATTACCGATGCCAACCCCGATGGCTCCCTAGCAGCTATTCACTTGTCCAAGCAGGCATCCCCTTTAAAGCAACCTATCTATTGCGCGGTAATCGCCCATTTGTTTTCACAACAACAAGGCTTGGATGACGCCAAGAAGAAAGCGCTGGTACAAGCCGTGCTAAGCTGCAATATCACCTTTTATGAATTTCAGGTTTTGTTAAATCGAATGGATGGCAAGCTCACGGACTCGCAACGAGCAAAACTGGAAAAGCATCCATTACAAAGCGCGCAATTAATGGAAGCTGCGGGATTTATCGACCCCAACCTGACCAAAGCCATACGTCAGCACCACGAACGCCCTGACGGCAGTGGCTACCCCAACCGGCTTACCAGCGAAGGCATTTCAGATCTCGCTTTGGTGGTTTCCATGTGTGAGGTTTACACCGCACGCATCGATAATCGGGTGTATCGAAAACCCATACTGGCAAGAGAAGCACTCGCCCACTTCTACGAGCAAAATGATCCACGCATCAAAGGCTTGCTGCTTAACTTCGCTAAATCCATTGGCCTGTATCCACCCGGTACCTGGGTAAAACTGGCCAGCGGCGAAACCGCCATTGTAACCAAACGGCAAAAGAACAGTCCCATTCCCGTGGTGGGCGCCTTGTTCGATAAGCACAACATTCCCTACATGGGGCCAGTGGCACGAGACTGTAAAGATCCAAATTGGAAAGTAGTGCAAGCCACTTTTCCCCCTTCGCGGCCATCGGTGGATTTACCGGCGCTGTTTGAACAACATTAATTTCCACAAAAAAAGCCCCGCACCAATAAGATACGGGGCCAAGCCTAATCCACCCTAGGGTGGTTCAATTTTTTGGCTTTAGGGTAGGATGGTATCTAGCGCCTCGCGGGAATACACTAGATTACCATCCGAGTCTGTACCGATAATTCGATAACGAATCGCAGTGCTATCGCAGTCAGACTCTAAACAATACGCATCGTAATAACCGCCAGTAATCGAGCCTTCGGTAAGGTTCAGACGCATCACAATGTATCCCGTCAGGCCATTGCATTGAAATTCAATGGCATTACCTGTATTCAATGGACCGGTTGCACTGCTGTTTAAAATACCTGAAGCAGAACCATTACCTAAACACCCATCCAACACCGCATTGTTAGCGGTAAACGTCATTCGTGCAGTAGGAGGGAAAAAGCTGTTAATCTCCGCTTTCCAGTTTGCAGAACCTGCTTCCAAATCAGAATTACTGGCATCAATAGTCCAATTAAAGGTTCCATCGGGTTTATTACACCCGTTGTACTTGCACTGCATGGTTTCCATCAAGCGATCCAACAAGTCTAAATAATCATAGAAAAATTGATCCGTGCCAACATAATCAGGATCATCGCAGGCATCACCAACTCCATCACCATCGCTATCAGCTTGATCCGCATTGGCCACTGCAGGACAGTTGTCCATGTCGTCTTCTATGCCATCACCGTCTGTGTCAAAAAGTGAATCACAAGCATCACCTATGCCGTCACCATCACCATCCGCTTGATCGGCATTGGGTGCTACCGGGCAATTGTCCAGCTCATTATCAATACCATCGTTATCCAAGTCGCCATCACAGGCATCACCTATGTCATCACCATCAGCATCTGCTTGATCGATATTGGCCACCGCTGGACAATTATCCACATCATCCTCGATGCCATCGTTATCAAGATCCACATCGCAGATATCGCCATAGCCATCGTCATCGCTATCGATTTGCTCTGGGTTATAATCTGCCGGGCAATTATCATTAACATCAACCACGCCATCACCATCGGCGTCAGTGCCACCCACAACCCCATCACAATTCAAAAAGAAAAGTGCATCGCGGAACTCCAGAGATTCATTCCATTCAAACGCGAGCCTAACTTCACGCAGCACTTGGTTGCCGCTTTCCCCAAAATCACAGGCAAGATCAATACTATCGGAATAGGTTTGCGTGGTTCCTCCGCTGCAATCACCGTCAGCGTAACTTGCCTGGCTTCCATCAGTGGTATAACAAACTGTATAGCCGCCAAGACTGCTTAAGGTTACACTCCCAGTATCACCTTCAAACTGAGTATTAGCTGGTGGATTAACAAATATTTCTTCATTGGTAGGCGGCTCTTCGCAAGCTGCTACCAACACTGATGCGAGCATTAGGCTAACGATGCGAAGCAGTCGGCCACTATCCATTCCATCAGGAATTAAAAAATTCATGACTAGATCCTTTTTATAAGTGTTGTCGAACGTGAAACTAGATTTGTTATTATGGCTGCACCCCAAGGATGCAGGAGCATTTTGTCACGAAAGCCAGCATGCTCAGTAGTACTTAAGTAGCATTGACTCGTTGCCACCCCTATGGTTTAACAACCACATTAAAACCAGCTGTTAGATAGATTAATAAACGTGACTGAAACCCAAACCTCCGACGACCGTTATCCAACCTCCACCAGCATCCTGGTTATCGACGATCACCCTGTTTTTCAGGATGGCATCGCGGTAATACTGGAAACATTACTGCCCAACGCTAAGATAATTTCTGCGCTGGACGCCAGCTCTGCTATTGCTCAAGCCAATTCAAAACCTGACTTGGATTGGGTCTTCGTAGATTACCAACTACCCGATGCTAATGGGCTCACCATTATTGAGAGATTGAATGAACTGATGATTACCGCACCCATTGTGATGATGTCCGGTGTGGATGATTTAGAATTGGTATCCAAAGCGCTAAAGCTTGGCGTCAGTGGATTCATTCATAAATCTGGTGGAAAGCAAGTATTCAAAGACTGCATTGAAAGCATCGAACAGGGAAGGCTTTACCTGCCACCCGAGACTCAGGTGAAACTGGAGCATTATCGTCAAACCGTGGGGCAACAAA
>JBFKSL010000497.1:0-3605 GCA_041626995.1 Ketobacter sp.
ACAGCCAGCGATGGGGTAACACCAGGTTTTGTTGTTCATGGATAATTCTGGAGTAGCGAAAACATTCCACACCACGTGGTCACGCTTTAAATCTACATAAGTGAGGTAACTGTCGTTACCGGTTAGGTTCAGCTTTTCAACGGCAAATTCTCTAGCGGTTAGAAGGTAGCGCAGCTTTTCTCTTACGGCTTGAGGGGTGGATGGGTTATTGATGATTTCAGCGATGTTCTGTTGCTGGCTGATGATGTTCCATTGGCCTTTGGCGGCCTGCCAGTAGTAGGGGGCGTCGCAACCGGTTAGGACTAGTGTGAGAATCAGTGCTAAGGCTTTTATTCTAAGAAAGCTGGAGAAACTCAACATTATTAAAAATGCTCGATCATCAAACTGGGGGAATCGGTAATGATACTATCTGCTCCCCAGCGCTGCATTTTTTCGGCAATATTTATTTGGTTCACCGTCCACACAGACACTATTAAACCAAGTTGCTGTGCCTGCTGAATCAAGCTTTCATTGCAACGATAATGATTCACCACCAAGTGACTGCAATGATGGTTTAAACATACGTCAATTGGGTTACGGGTAAAACGTTCTGCGACAAAACCTCTATGAATATGAGGGGCGATTTTGTGCATTAACGCCAATACTTTTCTGTCAGACGAGGTGACCACGGCTATTTGTTGCAGGTTTTTCGCCTCAACAAATTGCGCTAATTTTTTCGTAAGCAGCTTTAAAGTGGTGAGGTCGGCACTTTTTACTTCCAGTTGAATGTAGGTCAGTTCTGGCCAATGATCGATAACCTGTTCCAAAGTCGGAATATGAGTTTGTTCAGTGGCAGGGAACTGCATGCTGGCATCGAGCTGTTGCATGTCCAAAGCAGTAAGCTCGCGAACGGCTCCTTTGCCATTGGTGGTGCGATTCACCGTGCTGTCGTGAACCACGACCAGATGCTCATCGACAGAAAGGCGCACGTCCAATTCCACATAATGAATGCCCAATGCTCTTAAATGTTGAAAGCCCGCCAGCGTATTCTCTGGAGCTTCATTACGTGCACCGCGATGGCCAACAATAATCATGTTACGGCTTTAAACTGCGTTTGGTTAAATCGCTATAGGCATCAATGCGGCGATCCCGGAAGTAGGGCCAGATGCGACGTAGGTGCTCAGTACGCTGCATTTCGATATCGGCACAAAGGTATTGGGCAGTTTCGCTATCAGCTTGGCACAGAATTTCGCCCTGTTGACCGCTGATAAAACTGCCACCCCAGAATTGAATGCCTTGAGATTGGTTTGATGGATCTGGTTCATGACCCACACGATTGGCAACAATAACGGGAAGGTGGTTAGCCACGGCATGCGAACGTTGAATCAACGTCCAGGCTTGTTTTTGTTTTTGCTGCTCGTCTTCTGTGTCTGCCAAATCCCAACCTATGGCTGTGGGGTAAAGTAATAGTTCTGCACCTGCTAATGCCATTAAGCGGGCCGCTTCCGGATACCACTGATCCCAGCACACCAATACGCCCAGTTTGCCAATGCTGGTTGCAACGGGGGTGAATCCGCTTTCTCCTTGATTGGTGACTGCGTCCCCAGGAGTGAAATAGAATTTCTCGTAAAAGCCAGGGTCATCGGGTATATGCATTTTTCGGTAGTAACCGGCTAAGCTGCCATCCCGATCAAACACCACGCTGGTATTATGAAAAACCCCAGGTGCGCGTTTTTCAAAAATAGAGCCAACCAATACACAGTTGTATTGCAGCGCCATTTGGCTTAAACGTTTTGCGCTGGGGCCATCCAGCGGCTCAGCCAAATCAAAATGGGCTAAGTCTTCCGTTTGGCAAAAGTAGTGGGTGCAATGCAGTTCTTGAAGTAGCACTAGATCTGGTTGTTGGTTTTCTGCCATTTCCTTTAACAGACGTTCGGTTTCCAGCAAGCTTTTTTCTTTGTCTGGCCAGGCTGGTTGTTGAATTAGTCCAACTCGCAATGGGGATTGTGCTGTCATGGATTGGCTCTTCACTCAGGTCTTAAAGGTTAACGGTTCCAGCCGGTAGTTGCATGGTGGCGCAGTGAGGTCCACCAAACTGCCGAATTAAATTATTCCCAGGAACGGGTACGATTGTGTGCTGGGGAAAGCAGTCTTGCAATGTTTTTATGGCCACTTCATCTTGGGCGCACTTAAACACTGGCACGATCACAATGTCATTCACAATCAAAAAATTAATATAAGAGGCAGGCAGCCGGTTACCGTCTTCATTTAGCTGCGCTGGCGGAATATCAATGGCCACTAAGTTATAAGGTTCACCGTTTTTCTTGCTAAAACCTGCCAGCTCTTTTGCCATGGCTTGTAGGTGAGGGTAGTGGGGGTCTGTCTCATCGCCACAACTTGCATACACAATGGTGTTTTCGTTACAAAAACGAGCCAGGTTATCGATATGGCTGTCAGTGTCATCACCCAGTAATGCGCCGCTGTTTAACCACAGAGTTCGCTCTAACCCTAACTCTGTCAGTACTTTGGCTTCGATCTGTTGTTCAGAATAGCCAGTGTTGCGATTGCTATCTAAAAGGCAGTGGCGGGTAGTTAAAAGAGTGCCTTGGCCATCGGTTTCGATGCTGCCACCCTCCAGCTCAAAATCAATGCTGCGTAGCTCGGTTTTCCAAATTTGAGCCAGCCGTTTATTAATGCCGTTATCCAGTTGTGCATCGTATTTATCACCCCAGCCGTTAAAGCAAAAATCCAACAACTGTTGAGCGTTTCCTTCAGCCAAAGTTATAGGGCCGTAATCACGGCACCAGGTATCGTTATAGGGCTGAACAATCAGCTTTGGTGAGTGCTGGCATTGGCCTTTTAGCTTGCCCTCGATATGAGTCTTGTGAGCTTCATCCTGGCACAAGATCAGTGGCGTAGCCTGTTGGGATATGGCTGCTGCCAAGGCGACGTAATCTGCTTCGATCAATTCTAACCAGGGTGCCCAGTCGGTATTGGCATGGGGCCAGGCCATTAATACAGCCTGCTGAGGTGCCCATTCAGGTAGCATGGTGAATTGGGTTGTATGGGGCATTTAGTGAAAACTCTGGCAGTGAAATTTGGGCGGTAACATAGACCATTACCGCCTGCCAGAAAAGAGGGGAACGAAAGATTAATTGCTGGGGTGAGCGACGCTGTGAATAACGTGGCTATTTTCAAAATAAACAGTATATGCGCCATATACCCAGCGGGAAATGGGAGGCTCGCCTACTGCGGGTACTTGCTGGTTTGGGCTGCCAAATTCTGCCTGTACCTGATCCATGCTCATGCCGCTACGTGGCTTGGGCACTGATTGATTAGCTCCACCTTGTTGGCCAGCGGGAACTGCCACTTGATCGGCTAAAACTGGGGTGGCCAAGAGTACTGAGGAAGCGATCAGTGCCTTAATAGTCTTCATGTTGCTGTTCCTTGTTCGCTAAGCAATATCTTAAAGTTATAGCAGATAAATCTTTGCTTTCGCTATTTATTTTCGTCGGTTTTATGGGATTGGTCACGAATCTCTTGAGATTGTCGGCGCCTGATATGACGCACAATTTGTTTACGATCCGGTTCTAGCAGGGCGGTAAATTCCACTCCAATTCGGTAAA
>JBFKSL010000498.1:0-3603 GCA_041626995.1 Ketobacter sp.
ACCACCATCATCACCATCATAGCCACGACCATCATCATGGAGTGTATCGCCACATTGGTCATCCGCTTGGTCCTCGCACCATGATTGGCGACGGAATATGTAATTGTTTTATGCGCCAATTTCCCCAGGAAATACTGGAAGAAGAAAAAGAACGCATAAACAACGGTGGCGATGAGCTACCATTAGCTCATCGCCAATAACAACAAAGCACGCCTATGGAATCCCTTTGGTTAGCTAAGGTGAAACGACTGCTGGCTCTTGCTGAAACTGGTCAGCAGTTTAGCCGTGACCCATTCGATCAAGAGCGTTATCAGGAAATCCAACAAATTGCTTTCAGAATGTTGGCTGATCTGGGTAACGCAAAGATAGAAACTGTGCATGATTTGTTTTCCACTGATGAAACCGGTTATGTCACGCCTAAAGTGGAAGTTCGGGCGGCAATATTTCAAGACAGTCGTATATTACTCGTGCAAGAAAAAGAAGACGGCCTTTGGACTATGCCGGGCGGCTATGCGGATGTTGGGCTTTCGCCTTCAGAAAATGTGGAAAAAGAAGTCATGGAGGAGGCGAGCATTGCTGTGAAAGCCGAGTGTCTTTACGCAGTTCGCCATAAAGCTAAAGGGGCTTACCCACCAGATGCCAGGGATTTCTATAAGCTTCATTTTATTTGTCACCCCATGACAAGGCAGCCGCCGCAACCAGGGGCGGAAACTCAAGCTGCGGACTACTTCCCCTTGGACGAACTTCCACCATTAGCTTTGGCCAAAGTGCTACCTGAAGATATCGAGGCTGCTTGGCTGTTTCATCAATCCCATCAAAAGTTTACCCAATTCGACTAATTTTAATAGGTTTTCTCCTTCGGAATTGTGCGGCTTATTAGTATACAGTGTAGACTAAAATTGAATTACCGCGTAGACTGGTTCCATTAATAACAAGAATTTTGGGCGTAAAGTCCGAACAAGGGAGGAAAACCATGCGTAAAGATCGATTACCCGTAGGCCCTTCGGGCATGAAATTTAAAAATGCCATGAAGATGGGTATGGGGGCTTTTGATTTCCTGGAAGAAAATTACAAGGAATTTGGGGACATCTACACACTCCGGTTTCCAGGCCTTGACCCTTCGTATGGCTTAACACACCAGAGCTGGTGAAAAAATTCTTCAATCTTAAGCCCGATGAATATGATGCTGCCAAGTTGCCCATTCCCATTGATGTAGGCGTACGAATGACTGGCTTTTTAAATGGCAAAGAACATATGCAGTCTCGCAAGATTGTGATTCCACCCCTGATTGCCAGCCGTTTGCATGCTCGTGCGGAAGTGATGCATGAAATTTTTGAGCAACATATTAGCAGCTGGAAAGTCGGTGATCAGTTTGATACACCGCGTATGATTGGTGATATGACTATGGATATCGCCATCTACACCCTCATGGGGTTACGCAATTGTGAACGTGCAGTTCAATACAAAAAAGTGATGTTGGATTGGGTGGGTGCGGCCACCAACGATGTGATGTTTACCCTGGGCACCATGTATGGTCCTTATAAATGGCGCCAAATGTTGAATAGAAAGTATTTAGCAGAAACGGAAAAAGGCAGTACAGGTAAAGACAAGCATCGTATTCTTCCCTGGATGAAATCCGTGGATTATAAAGTGCAACTGGGGCGCATGTTTCGAGAGGACATGAAAAACATCCGCGAAGAAAACGACGAAACTCGCACCGACATGTTCGCCACCATGTGTCGTGCTACCTATGACGATGGCTCACCTTTGGAAGATGAACGCATAATTTCTGAAGCCATGGGGATTCTGGTGGGCGGCCATGAAACCAGTGCGGCAACCAGTGCCTGGCATATGCTGTGGATGGTGAAGCGTCCCGACGTGTATGCAAAATGTCGCGAAGAAGTGTTAGCCAGCATTAAAGAACATGGCCGTTTCGATCCTTTGAAAATTTGCGAGCTACCTTATTGCAATGCGGTTTTAAATGAATCCATGCGTTTAACGCCTTCAGCGGTTGGCACGCTGCGTTGTCTGGTTAAAGATATGGACTTGGGTAACGGTACCATTATTCCTAAAAATACAAATGTACTAGCGGGTGCTTTTATTATTCATCGTCGTAAAGATATTTGGGGTGACGACGCGTTGGAGTTTCGCCCGGAGCGATGGCTGGAAGAGGGTGGTTTTAAACCTGGCCCGTTTGAGTATTTTCCCTTTGGTGGTGGCCGTCGTGCTTGTATTGGGTCCAACCATGCTCGTCAGCAGCTGCGTATTCTATGGGCCGATTTATATCGGCGTGTGGAATTTGATTCTCCGTTTGCCAACAATGATGAGTGGCCAGGCCAACAGCAGGTGAGTGGGCAGACTGAACCCATGGGTGGTGTGCCGGTGACAGTCACTCAGGTGCGCTCAGCAACAGAGGGATACCCTGAACAAGCGCTTCCCAAAAGTGCATAAATAAGGCTTTAAATTGAAGGCTTCTTACATTTTCTGTAGCGGGTTAACGGACACGGCCAATCTGACAATTGGCCCTTTTAACTAGCTATATAGGCCTCTATGGGGTGAGACGGTGGGCTAAACTTTCCCGTTCACAAAGGTAAGAGGCAAAGCAATGAAAGAAGCGGTTATCGTATCCACCGCCCGCACACCTATTGGTCGGGCGTACCGTGGAGCTATGAACAATATCAAATCCCCCACTATGATGGGCCACGCTATTAAGCATGCGGTGGCGCGCTCTGGCGTGGAAGGAGCAGAAATCGATGATGTGGTGATTGGTGCTGTTCTCACTGCAGGAACCGCAGGCACCAACGTTGCGCGTACTGCGACACTGGCCGCGGGCTTACCGGTTACTGTATCGGGACAAACCATGGATCGCCAATGTTCTTCGGGGTTGATGGCCATTGCCACCGCTGCCAAACAAATTATGGTGGATGGCATGAATGTGTGTGTGGCTGGTGGCCAGGAAAATATCAGTGCCGTACAGAATAAATACTTTGAATGGGCCAAAGCGGAAGAAGATCCTAATGTCATCGCTAACGCGGAGCATGCTTATATGCCCATGCTGCTGACCGCAGAATATGTGGCTAAAAAATATGGTATTAGTCGAGAGGCTCAGGATGAGTATGCGCTGTTATCCCAGCAGCGGACGGCAAAAGCGCAAGCTGAAGGCAAGTTGGATGATGAAATTGTTCCTATTACTGCAACGCAAGCAGTGATGGACAAAGAGACCAAAGAGGTAAGCTACCAGGAGGTGACTTTGTCGAAAGATGAAGGTAATCGCCCTGAAACCACTTTGGCGTCTTTGTCAGGGTTGAAACCGGTGGTGGAGGGTGGTGTTATCACTGCCGGGAATG
Source organism: Ketobacter sp. (assembly GCA_041626995.1). GTDB lineage: Bacteria > Pseudomonadota > Gammaproteobacteria > Pseudomonadales > Ketobacteraceae > Ketobacter. The sequence goes on from JBFKSL010000498.1 coordinate 3,348, forward strand.
CCAGTCAATTGTCGGATGGTGCATCGGCTTGTGTTCTGATGGAGCGTAAGCTGGCAGAGCAGCGTGGTTTAGAGCCGCTAGGTATTTATCGCGGTATGATGGTGGCAGGTAACGAGCCCGAAGAAATGGGTATCGGTCCGGTATATGCCATTCCGAAGTTGTTGAAGGCGCATGGACTTACCATTAACGATATTGGCCTGTGGGAATTGAACGAAGCCTTTGCCGTGCAAACACTGTATTTCCGTGACAAGCTGGG
>JBFKSL010000499.1:0-3599 GCA_041626995.1 Ketobacter sp.
CATCTTATTTTTGATTCGCCGCAATTCGTTAGTGCGACGCTATTCTTTAGCTAGCAGCATGGCCGTTATCTGTGTTTTTGGTATTGTTTGGTTTTATGAAAGGGCTGCGTTACTTGTATAGATTCAAGCATTTGAGATATTTTTAGTACTTAAATCTATACTTAGAAAAAATAACAAAAACCGGGGCAAGTTATGATTAAGCGAATTAGGTTCTTTTTGTGTGTAATGTTTCTATCACTGAATGTTTATGGGGGATTAGGACATAAACCTCCATCAGCGCCCGAATCTGGCTTCGGGTCAAATGAAGCCTATATTGCAACAGACTATCAGCAATTTAGGGTGGGCTCCGCCAGTGATGGGGATGTGGTGTGGTATTTTGTTCCTGATACTTTAAAGAATGGAGATACGGCCCCCGTGGTAATTTATCTGCATGGGTTTGCTGCACTGTATCCCTACGTCTATCGTACCCATATTGAACATTTGCTTTATCAAGGCAATATCGTGGTGTTTCCTCAGTTTCAAAAAAGTTCGCTGTGGGGCTTTCTGCAAGAGAGTGGTTTGTTTAACGAAATGGATCAATCAATATGGTCTCGCCGAGCAGTGAAAAGTATTGAACCAGTAATGAATCAATTGACCAATGTCATCGATGAGGGCGCTGTGTTTCTGTATGGGCATTCTTTAGGTGGATTGATTGCGTTGGCATGGCAAGCGGAGGGTGGATTTCCAGTACGGGGCATTATGCTAAGCCACCCTCAAGTTGATAGTACAGCTGGAATGCCAGAATTTGTGAAACAGCTAGTAAAAGTGAAGGATATCCCTTGGCGAAAATACGCAATGGATATTGATGTTCCTGTGGTGATTCTTAATGGTGACGAGGACAATATTGCCCCCATAAGTCAAAGTATTGAAATTGTAGAAAACCTAATGTCGAGTTCCATGGTAGATTTGTATGTGGCTCAGGCTGATCGATATGGGTGGCCGCGAATTTCTCCTAATCATGGGGCGCCGTTGGATTTTATAAATGGTCTTCCTGCCCATTTAAAATTTTTTGGTGTGTCTGGTGAGCTTGATGCATTGGATTGGCGTTTTTACTTTGCAGCACTAGATCAGTTTATGTGGTATCCCAGCGGGTTGCTTGAATTTGATCTTGGCGCATGGAGCGATGGAACAGAGTTACTGCCTGTGAAACGATTTTCACCAGGCAGTAACACCTTCGAGTAAGTTACGCGTTTGGTAATAGTAAATATTTTTCCCCAGTAGCTTTCTTGTTATAGCCTAGTATGGCCTCTTCAGTTAAGGCTTCGGCAAGGCTTATCTCGTGACTATAATGGCTGGCAAATGTAGTATGGATTTCGTCTGCCACACGTTTTCGCAGCTGCACAAATCGTTCTATGCCCATTCGACCGATAAATGGCGTGAGCAGCCATCCACCCACGCCCCAACACATACCGAATGAACGGTTTATAATAGTGGGGCTCATATCGAGTCCTCCGTAAATATATACCTGCTTGTGAACTGAAGTGCCATAAGGTGTATATTCTTTCAAACTTTTGGACTGACAAATTTCCATGGCTGTAAGGATTTGACCTGCAAGCTTTCCTCCACCTATGGCATCAAATGCTAAAGTCGCGCCTGTAGCGTTTAATGCGCTAACTAAATCGCTCATAAAACTTTCGCTGGAAGAGTTACAGATATGGCTTGCTTTTAGGTTTCGCAAAATTTCCACTTGTGATTCACTGCGAACAATATTAACTAAAGGCACATTATCTGCTTGGCAGATTTTTATTAACATTTGACCCAGGTTAGATGCTGCCGCTGTGTGCACCAGTGCAGAATGATTTTCCATTCGCATGGTTTCAACCATGCTTAACGAGGTGAGGGGATTTACAAAACTCGACGCAGCGTCTTTCGCTGATGTTCCCTCATTCATTACCAGGCAATTACGTGCTAACACCGTACGGTACTGAGAATACATTGCTCCTCCTGCAATGCCCACAACTTTGCCAACCAGCTCTGTCGCGTTTTTGCCCGCAGCAACAACTACTCCTGCTCCTTCGTTACCCACTGGTAGTGCTTTGTCTAACCTGGGTGCTAATGCCCGTAATAGGTTGTTTGGAATATCCAGTGTGGCAACAGCATTTTCCCCGTTTCCGGTTATCTCTAATGAGGAAATGTCGGCAGGGCCAATTAAAGTAGCAAGATCTGAAGGGTTAATTGGGGTCGCATCCACTCGAATTAATACTTCATCATCAGTGGGTTGGGGAACTGGAATGCGTTTGAGTTGCAGTGTTAATTTTGCGTTACTGGATACGCTTGAAACTAACTGTAGTTGGCTGTTGGGAACAGTGGTTTCGTTCATGGTTGTCTCATATATGTGAAGTGGCATGTAACATTGTGGTATAGAAACAACGGGTATTAAAGCGGTTTGTAGATTGAATGGCCGGAGCGATGTGCTTTTTCTGAATTTACCGAATTGTATTCTCAACGAATTGTTGAGTTCTGATAGCTACCACTATACTGCCCAGATATGGCGTGTTTTACATATCTATCATGATGATTTCAGCACAGGAGGCACCATCTTTTAGATCGCATGATTTTTGGTAGTATTCTTTAGCTTTGGTTATGTCTCCGCTGTTCTTGGCTGAAGATGCGATGTTTTTACATCCACTAAAATAACCCAAATCGCAGGATTGACTGTAATAAGTTTCTGCATTGTGCTCTGGGTTTTTTGTGTAACCCATGTCGATGAAAAACCCGTATTGATTGCAGCCATAGGCGTCTTTAGATTTTATGCAGCATTCTTTTGCTATTTTTGCAGCCTGTTTTAATTTGCCTGTGCTCCGGGCTTGAATTATTTCATCCTTGCATATTGAGGTTGGTTCTACAGGGGTCAAAGGGGTGAAATCTTCTTGTGCGTGTAACAGTAGTGGAATTAACAAAAGTGTCAGGGGTAGGTATTTCATTAGAGTTGACCTTTTTCGTATTTTTCGCCAAGTGATTTCCAAAGATCTAGTAAGCCGTAGTCGTATAGTAAGTCGTAGTCTAGATCGAGTGAGGTGGGTTCGTAATAATTCGGGTCGGCGTCTTCACCATTTGCATCTCTTGACCAGTTGGTTAGATTGTATCCTCGCGCCGTACTGCCTACGGCAAGCATTTCACCATCTACATCTTCATCTACACTGATCATTGCACCAGGGTGCAGGCCTCCTTCGGCGGGTGGCTTGCGGAACTCTTCTAACGCTTTGGGAAAACAGGATAGTACTTTGAGGGGGAAATCTTTTTGTCTACAGATGTATCGATCCTTATTATCCCATTGAGTCACATAGGTGATAAGAATAGAGAGGTTTTTACCTCTCTTTATAAATATATAATTGGGGTTGTTTTTCTTAGTCCCTTTTCGTAGTTGCCCTACTTCGTATGCGCTATTTGGCAGTTGGTCATGACGATATATTTTCTTTAATGCGGGAAGGAGTGGATAGCTTTGCACATAACTCATATTGGCTTTAACTCTGAAAATAGCTTGATTCCATTTGGCTAACTTGGCTAGATAATCCACATGTTTTCAGTTATGACAAGAGGCTTGCATCTTTGATTTTTGC
>JBFKSL010000500.1:0-3587 GCA_041626995.1 Ketobacter sp.
ATGATTCGCGAAGATGAGGAAGTCTCTCAAGCCGTTCAGGCCCGTTTTATAAAAGAAGGCATTAATGTACTGACAGATCATAAAGTTATCGGTGTGGATCAGTACGCAAAAGATAAAGTAGTGATTTGTGAATACCAGGGACGCAAAGTGCCAGTGCATTGCGATGAGATTTTAGTGGCGGTAGGTCGAACCGCCAATACCGATGGTTTAGGGTTGGAAGAGTTGGGTATTGAGCTGAACCCAAACCGAACCATAAAAACCGATGCTTATTTACGTGTGCCGAATCACAAGCATATTTTGGCCTGCGGTGATGTGGCGGGGCCATATCAATTTACTCATACGGCAGCACATCAGGCTTGGTATGCTTCGGTGAATGGATTATTTGGGCACTTCAAGAAATTTAAAGCGGATTACTCCGTGATTCCTTGGGCTACTTTTACTCATCCTGAAGTGGCGCGGGTGGGTTTGAATGAGCAAGAAGCCAAGGAGCAAAATATTCCCCATGAGCTGGCGCTTTATCATATCAGCGACTTAGATCGAGCCATTACCGATGGTTCAGCCTATGGCTTTGTGAAAGTGCTTACTAAACCTGGCAAGGACAAAATATTGGGTGTCACCATTATGGGCCCCCATGCGGGTGATTTGATCGCGGAATACGTGCTGGCCATGAGGCATGGTATTGGTTTGAATAAGATTTTGGGCACCATTCATATTTATCCTACTTTTAATGAAGCCAATAAATACGCTGCCGGTGAGTGGAAACGGGCCCACAAGCCGGAGTGGCTATTGAAATGGGTGGAGAAATATCACAATTGGCGTCGAGGTTGAGACTGACATAAAAGGGGAATATGCTTCTTATCTTGTTACCTGCATGATGGAGAAAAATTAATGACTAAGAAAGTAGCCGTAATCTTAGCTGGCTGTGGCGTATTCGATGGTGCCGAAATCTACGAAGCCACGTTGGTGCAACTGCGTCTAGACGAAGCAGGCGTGGAATTCCAATGCATGGCTCCTAATGTGGATCAAATGCATGTGCTTAATCATATTACAGGCGAAGAAATGGCAGAGACTCGTAATGTAATGGTGGAATCTGCCCGCTTGTGTCGTGGCAACATCATTGATCTGGCAGAGGCCAACCCTTCCGACTATGACGCCGTGATCGTTCCCGGTGGTTTTGGTGTAGCAAAGAACTTATCCACCTTTGCCACTGAAGGCATCAATATGATCATCAATCAAAGCCTGACTAATTTTATTCAAGGTATGAAAGAGCAGGGCAAGCCCATCGGTTTGGTGTGCATTGCGCCCGCTTTGGCACCGAAATTGTTGGGCGCAGGCGTGAAATGCACTTTGGGCAGTGCAGATGATGATGCAGCCAAGGCGGTGGAAGCCATGGGAGCACAACATGAGGCGTGTGCAGTAGAAGGTATCAGCATAGATGAAGATAATAAACTGGTAACCACTCCGGCCTATATGTTGGCAGGCAGAATTAGTGAAGCCGCAGCTGGTATTACTAAATTAGTTGAAGCGGTATTGGCTCGGGCTTAGGATTCATCCATTGCGTTGGTTGAGTTTGTCTTTGCTGCTGGTAACGGCCAGCGCATTTGGTGATTTCTATGTGGGCAGTGCGGTTTTAGATCTTAGCCCTGCCTACGCCGAAGGCAAGGAATCCTGTTTGGGTGGTTACGGGTTGCCGTTTTCTCGTTGCGGTATTACACGAGTTGATGACCCCGTTACTGTTCGTGCTTTCGCCCTTTCCGATGAAAATAAGCTTCAGGTGTTTGCTGCAATCGACACTGTGGGGTTAGGTGATTCCTTAAGAGCTAATATAAAGCGTAGAGTTTCTCAATTAAGCGCTGACACAATTCCTCCATCATCCATTAAACTTTCTGCCACTCATACCCATTCGGGCCCAGATTTGCTGGGCCTGTGGGGTGGTGTGAGTGATGATTACCAACAGCGCGTGATTCAGCAAAGTGCGATAGCCATTGTATTGTCGGTGCTGTCATTGCAACCCGCGCATTTACGGTTCAATAAAGTAGAAGTCGATGTACGTAATCGAAGGGGTTGGCAGCAGGTTGATGATGAAGCGTTTATGGTGGTTGCGCAATCCAGCATAAATCACCTTCCCATTGTAGCCTTGGCAAGCTTGTCTGCACACCCTACGTTGTTAACTGCTGAGCATGGTTTCTATAGCGCTGACTATGTGCACTATCTTCGACAGACAGTTCAAACGGAATTGGGCGCGACGACCATATTTATGAACGGCATGCTAGGTGACTCAGAACCCGATGTGGTTGAGCGTAGCCCTCTACAAGCTCAATCTTTTGGAGCAGAAGTCGGCCTTAAACTTGTTCAAGGAGCAAGAGAAAACGCTGAAGTGCTATCCGGCGATTTACAGCTGAATTCCTATAAATTTGAAAGTGAAATAGAGTCCTTTTTATTCTTGTTGATGATCTATGCTGGTTTGTTGGATGTAGAACTGCATGATTTTAATCATGTGGATTTGAATGCGCATCTAATACAAATAGGCGACAGCCTTTCTATTTTAACATTGCCCGGTGAACCGCTTAGCCGCATGGGGTTTCCTATTAAAGCTGGCATGCCGACAAAGCACGCTTTTATCTTTGGCGTAACGGAAGGTTCCTATGGTTACTTCATTCCTTCGGATGAATTTGGCCAAGTTCAAGGTCGTCATACAGAAGAGCGCGCGGCGATTAATGAGCGGATAGGTGATGATTTGCAGAAGGGTGTGAAAAACAAACTTATTAAATTCTAATGCTCAAAAAATCAAATCCTACCCACGCCAAATGGTGGGTAGGATTTTCCGGCTCACTTCCCCTAGAAGACTCAGTAAAGTGTTAATACGGCGGTGTTTGATCCAGCCACAACGGTTATCACTTTACCCTCAATTGTGATGCTGTCGTTTTCACTAAGTAGGGCATTGGATAAAAATTCTGGCCCAGCCGTATCGCGAAAATATATGTAATCTTGTTGTTGTGTGGTCTCGTTGGCCGTAATGCTGCCCTTTAAATAATAACTGCAATCGAATTCAAAATTGCTGTCGTTAATTTGCAGTGAACCCACTACCGCATTTAGGTCGTCACTGAGTTTGATTAGGTTTTTCGCATAGGCACTACCGTTGCTGGAATCATGGGTAATGTTGATGAGGTGATTGTTGGTGATTTCACCAATGAGATTTAAGTCGAATTCCAAATCACCTGATTCGGTGAAGGTCAGAGTCCAGGAGTCTTCTGGTGCAGGCTGGTGGCATTCATTAACGGTTACGCTGGTGCCGTTATCCACAAAATAAAGGATTTCGAAGCCCTGTAAGTCCCAGCTTTCGTCTGTATCACTTCCTATGGAGCCCCAGGTGCTAAGCCAGATGCCTGATAAGTTGATGTCGCTGGTGTCGGAAAGTTCGGCTTTGAGGGAGTCGGTAATAACTGCGGCTCGTGCAGCAACCACAGCCAAGTTGGGGTTGGCTTCGGGAGTTGTGTCTGGTGTGTTCACGGTTTCGGTATTACTGCCGCTACCTCCACCTCCGCCACCACATGCAGTGACGAATAAAAGCATACCTATTGTTAACA
>JBFKSL010000501.1:0-3577 GCA_041626995.1 Ketobacter sp.
ATTCAATTCTCACATCCCCTTCCAGACGGTCACGGCTAGGGCTCATATACACAGCACCCACAGTAAGCCAAGGTGTTACGTCCCATAGAAAACCCAAATTAAAATTTACCGAAAGGTTTTTCTCCAAGGTGGCTTCAATATCAGCCATGGATTGAAAGGGGTTAAGACTGGCCAAATCATCAGGACCATTAGGGCAAAGAATATCGTTCAGCGGGTTACTTATTACAGCCCCCGTATCGTCAAAACATCCGCCCTGCGTAAGCGTTTCGAACGCACCAAAAGTGAAGTTCGGCAAACGCATATCAAAATTCAAGCCCACACCAACATAGCTGAAATTGATCGCACCACCTACAGAAAGCGTATCACTAATCTCCAAGCCCAATGAGGGGGCAAAGTAAGTTAGGCGGGTAATGCCCACTTCGCGACTGGAAAACACGCCAGGGTCATCTTCATCTCGTTTTATGCCCAACATCATTGGTGCAAATACACCAGTACCCCATACTAGGTTCTTCTCCGGTACCTCCACGCTGAAATTGCCCAGCCCGGCTACCAATACCGGCAATTCAGTTAAGCCGAACCCAGGCAGCATCACTGACACTCCGGTGATCTCGCTGGTTTGGCCGTTAACCATGGGGTCTTGCAACGTATCAGGGAACATTTCGAAGGCTTGCTGAAGCTCATCCCCAGGCTCAAAGGTGGCTTCCAAAGAAAAATCAGCAGCAACTCCTTTCAGCTCAAATTGACGCCCTTTTAAACGAGTTAGGCCCGCTGGATTAAAGTGTATGGCGTCTGTTCCAGGCGGGTCGGCGGTTACCGCATTACCTAAAGACAGCGCCTTTGGATTGCCGATAAAGATATTTTGTGCCAATTGGGCATGGCTTTGTGTAGAGACAAACAAGGCACAGAGCAGCGCTGCAACACAGCGCAAAGGCATGAATTCTGCTGACATTTCAACCAACCCGCAATTATTATTGTTATCATTTTGGCCAGTAAGGCTTTGTTATTATTAGGGTTATAAAGCCATAACCCTGCAACGAAGCAACAGGCTAGCAAAATAAGCTGGTCGGTTTATTTAACATATGGCCAAATTTCTGTTGGTTGTGGCTTAATCCTCCTGAATCCATTAGACACAGCCCAGGAATTCCCTGCGCAACATGACCTTACGGTCTTTACAACCAAAAGAAACAGTGATTTACCTTCAATTCGTTGGTTTTGTGTCTCTTCTCTCCTATAATACGCGCGTTTTAATTTATGGGCGCACGTTGCCCGCAGTTTTATCCATAGGCTTGCCAGAGGAGACACGCTATGGAACGTGAATCGATGGAATATGACGTAGTCATCGTTGGTGCTGGTCCTGCAGGACTGTCAACTGCCTGCAAACTGAAGCAGTTAAATGAAGAGATTACAGTTTGTGTGGTGGAAAAAGGCTCAGAAGTGGGAGCCCACATCCTTTCAGGTGCAGTAATTGAACCACGAGCCATGGACGAGCTGTTTCCCAATTGGAAAGAGCTGGGCGCGCCACTGAATGTGCCGGTAAAAGAAGACGAAGTATACTTCTTCACCAGCGAGACCAAAGCTTCCAAAGTGCCTCACTTTGGTATTCCCAAGCCCATGCACAATGACGGCAACTATATCGTTAGCCTGGGTAATGTGTGCCGCTGGTTGGGTGAGCAGGCTGAAGCTCTTGGCGTTGAGATCTACCCCGGCTTTGCGGCAGCAGAAGTCCTGTTCCACGAAGATGGACGTGTAAAAGGCGTAGCCACCGGCGATATGGGTGTCTCGGCTACTGGAGAACAGAAAGCCAGTTACCAGCCCGGTTTTGAACTACACGCCAAATACACCGTATTCTCAGAAGGCTGCCGCGGCCACCTGGGCAAAGAGCTGATCAAGCACTTTAAACTGGATGCCGGCAAAGACCCTCAGCACTACGGTATTGGTATTAAAGAATTGTGGGATATCGATCCTTCCAAACATAAAGAAGGCTTGGTTATCCACGGTGCCGGATGGCCCCTGAGCGACAATGGCGCAACGGGTGGTTTCTTCCTGTATCACACAGAGAACAACCAAGTGGTTGCCGGTTTGATCACCGACCTGAACTACGAAAACCCCTACTTAAGCCCGTTTGATGAATTCCAGCGTTTGAAACACCACCCCGTTTTCAAAGAAACTTTAGAAGGCGGTACTCGCGTATCTTACGGTGCCCGTGCCGTTATTAAAGGTGGCTTGCACTCTTTACCGAAGATGACCTTCCCCGGTGGGTTGTTGGTAGGTTGTGATGCTGGTACTTTGAACTTCAGCAAAATAAAAGGCACTCACACCGCAATGAAGAGCGGTATGATCGCAGCAGAGTCCATTGCTGACGCATTGAAGCAAGATACGCCTCCTGCAGAACTGACTAGCTTCACCACCAGCTTTGAGCAATCCTGGGCATACGACGAGCTATTCCGCAGCCGCAACTTCGGTGCTGCCATGCACAAATTCGGCACCTTTATCGGCGCTGCGTTTAACTATATTGATCAAAACATTTTTGGTGGCAAGCTACCGGTTAACCTGCACGATACTACTCCGGACTACGCTTGCATCAAGCCTGCGGCCAACTATTCACCAATCAACTATCCTAAGCCCGATGGCAAGTTAAGCTTTGATAAGCTGGGGTCTGTTTTCCTCTCTAACACTAACCATGAGGAAGACCAACCTTGTCACTTGAAGTTAGCTGATGCAGACATTCCGCTGAAAGTGAACTTAGAAAAATGGGCCGAGCCAGCTCAGCGCTATTGTCCTGCCGGTGTATATGAAATCGTTGAAGATGAAGATGGCAGCAAGCGCTTCCAAATCAACGGGCAAAACTGTGTGCACTGTAAGACTTGTGATATTAAAGATCCTTCTCAGAATATCACTTGGGTTGTACCCGAAGGTACCGGTGGGCCTAATTACCCCAACATGTAATTGGGTAATTATTGGTTATGAAAAGGGAGCTGTTTAGCTCCCTTTTCATTTGGTTATCAATACACCTCTTGCGTGTAAATTTGCGCTTTATTTCTTGCCCCAACAAAAATTGTCCAAAAAACCATCTTTACAAACTTGATAACCCTCACACCCATAGTAATCGTAAAATAATACCAATCTCAAAGGTAATATTATCTAGTTATACGCTTTTACACCCTTTGTTTCCGCTGTAGAGTGACCATTGCCACACGGACAAATGAACCTAGGTTCACATAAGGAGATTGCAAATGTCTGATATCGAAAGCGTACAAGACTTTTTCAAAAAAACTTTCAATGAAGATGGGTACCCATATATATACAGAGGCCACTCAAAATCAAACAGGAAGTTAGAGCCATCAATTGCCAGAGAGAAACAACGGTACCAACCCAACAAAAACTGGAATGAATTTGAACAATCCATCCTAAATGACTTCAAGAAATATTCCCAACCGTTTATCCAGAATAAGAATGCATCCGAACTCGAAACGTTAACAACAGCACAACACAGTGGTTGCCCAACCAGATTGCTCGAATGGACCATGAATCCACTAATTGCGTTATTTTTTGCCGTTGAAAAAACTCAACATCATAA
>JBFKSL010000502.1:0-3570 GCA_041626995.1 Ketobacter sp.
CAAAGTCAAATTGGGGCAGCCCCACGTTAAGCTCTCCTATGGAGGAGAGGAGGATGTATTTGATCTGTTTGTGCTGCCCTATTTTCGAGAGAGGGAATATTTCAACGAAGAAGGTAGATTACGATTCCCTTTGCCGGTAGCTGAGGATGCGTTATACGAGTCACACGAAGAGAAAGAGCATATTGATTATGCTCTTCGCTGGGCCCACAGCGGTAGTGATTATGAGATTGCGTTCTCATATTTCAATGGCACTAATCGTGACCCTGTCCTGACTGTTTCTAGTGCTTATCCTCCTATCATTATTCCCTACTATGAGCAAATTGAACAGTATGGGTTAGAATTTCAATGGATAATTGATGAGTGGATGTTCAAATCTGAAGTTATCGATGTGAATAGTGCATATCAGTCTTATTACGCAGGCACGGTTGGTTTTGAATATACGTTTTATGGCGTATTTAATTCCTTGTGGGATATAACGTCAGTTATTGAATACAATTATGACGAGAGACAGAATAAAAATATTACGGTATATGACAACGATGGCTTCTATGGTGCGCGAATAAGTTTTAATGATGTTGGTTCAAGCCAGGCTCTGATTGGTGTTGTTCTTGATCACGATAATCTAGAGCAGTTTTGGCGTATGAACTATTCCACAAGGCTTGGTGAGGCATTTTGGTTTAGTGTTGAGTCGTACTTGTTTAACCATGCAAGAGGTAATACTTCCCTTCTCTCTTACGTAGAAAGAGATGATTTTATTCAGCTAACTTTGCAATGGCATTTTGGGGGATAGATGAAAATTGCTGTAATTGGTGTGACAGGAATGCTCGGCCATCATGCGGTTAATTCGTTGCTTGAGAGAGGTCATGAAGTGACTTTGGTTCATCGGGCTACTTCTGATTTAACACGATTGGACAAATGGGACTGCGATAGAAAAGAGGCAAATTTAGATGATTATGAATCATTAAAGAAGGCTTTTTCTGGAGCGGATGTTGTTTTGAATTGCGCTTCATATTATCCCACTGTACCAAAGCCTTGGAAAAACGAAGTGGCTTATGCCCTGTCTCAACTCGATAATTTTTTACAGGCGTGTATAGATAATGATGTGTCCAAAATCGTTTATCTAGGAGCTTCGATCGCACTAAAAATTCCCGAAGACGGTAGTCATGGCCATTCTAGTAGTGTTCATGAGACAAGGCCGGAAAATAATGCGCCTTATGTGCAGGTAAAATGGGAGATGGATCGCTATTTAATGAGTAAGGCAATGGAGGGTTTGCCCATTGTCATAGCTATTCCTACCATGACGTTTGGTGAATATGATTATGGCCCGAGTACAGGTCAATTACTGGTGGAGGTGGCAAATGGAACCATGCCAGGCTATGTAAACGGTAATAGAAATATAGTTTATGCCGGTGATGCAGGTTACGGGCTCGCGTTGGCTTGTGAAAAGGGGAGGATTGGGCAGCGTTATTTAATAACGGGCCATAATGTTTCCATGAAACAATTAGTTGAAACCGTATCTAAAATATCTGGTGTTAGACCTCCAAAGGCAGTTCCTCTTTTCTTGGCCAAATTCATTAACAAATTACAAGAATGGAAATATTATCGCAGCGGCGTTCCTCCTAAAGTCACTTCCACTGCAATAGCTGTAATGGCTTCTGGGCAGTTTATTGAGGATGATAAAGCGTCTGTAGAGTTAGGTTATCAACCTGAAGAGTCTATTGAGGGCTTGTTAGCTCGATCTATCAATTGGTTTAAGGAGGAGGGGGTTATAAAATAACCCCCTCTTTTTTAATTTGCCTGCAGTATTACCGCTGCAGATACTCTGCGTCTCGTTACTTTATGTTCAAACACCACTTCTAATGCAGTGGTAGACGTGGGTAGCCCACTGTTGTTTTGCATGCTTACCCGGTAGTTGCTACTGTTTTGTTGAATGTTAATCCATCCTAAGTCGTTAATGTTTTCCAAGTTCACCAGGGCATAATCGTTGGGGTTGATTGTACCCAGGCCAGCCATTTGAAGAGTACTGGATGAACCGCTGGCTAAGGTGGGGTTGCCGTTGTTGCGATTGAACCAAATGGTTCTCGGTAAATTATTGACGCTTACTATCTCACTATTGAAGGTGTGTTCGCTCGATACATAAGTGCCGGTATGTCGAACGATACCAATTCCTGGGGTGAACAGTAGCGTGTTGCTGAGGTTGTTGTCGATCGTTATGGTTTGGCCGAGCAAGTTGATACTTGCTTCGATGTTGGCATTAAGAAATGCCGCAGTGACCGGTAAGGTGCCGTAGCTTCCTGCGTAAACGGTTTGCAAATTTAGTGTTTGATATTGAATGTTAATATTATTGAGAGTGCCACTGCTATTCCCTGATTGTATGGTAGCTGTTGCAGATGTGCTGCCGCTAGGGTTGGAGTTGAATTCGTTATAGAGTGTAAGTGGTGCATCAAAACGTAATTGATCCAATTGATAGACTATTCCATTACTGCTTGCTTCAATTGGCCCATCAATTCCATATATTTTTATTTGGGTTGGGGTTGAAGATAAATAGAAGCTGAAGGATTTTTCTGCGCTATCAAATGTGACTTCATATATATCTTCACCTACTTGTGCTGAGAACTCTTCATCATGAATCTGCATGCTTTCAATAGCGCCCATCGCAGCATCGGCATAACTAATGGAGCCCCCAATGGAAAGGGGTAGGTTGGGATTGAACTTTTGTACATAAGGCTCTGGCTGTGGATCTGGACTTTCGCCACCGCAGGCGGCTAGAAGAATGCCAAAGCAGCTGGCCATTGTTAACTGAGTAAGGGTTTTATAAGCCCGCATTTTGCTGTTCCTTTTTTATTGTTATGAGTAAGAAGGTAAAACAGCATAAGAAAATTTAATGTGAATAAATTGTACAGCGGCGGACATAGTTGATGAATTAGGCCATATTTGTGTGTAGATAAAGAAATATAAACTGATAGAAATAAAAATGCCCCGAACCTGTCGGGGCATTGATGTAAGCGCAGGGATGTGTTTATTGAAGGGTGATGTTGCCCGACATACGGTTGCCATCACGATCTTCAAACACGATTTCCAGGCTGGTTAATTCATCTGGTAAGCCGGTGCCATTGGTAAGCTCAATATCGTAAGAGCAGGAATTGTTTTCCTCAATCATCACCCAGGCGTTGGAATTCAGTTCTTCAAGGTTGGCGATGGTGTAGTCGTGGGCGCTTATGGTGCCATTCAAGGTTCTGAAAGTGGATTCCGACTCTAGGGCGATTGTCGGTGCATTTGGATAGTTGCTATCAAACCAGATTGGAAAAGGCAGGTTTTCGCTTGAGGCTAAGGTGCCATAAAGCACCTCACCTGGCTGAGCCGTAGGATCATCGGGGTCAATCGTTTGGTCAATTGCCAGTTCAACAATGCCCATACCTTTGGCAAGTTCAATATCAGTTGAAAGCAATATCACAGTGTCTTCTGTGGTAAATAAAGGAACGGGTGGTACGATTAGAGTGATGTCCGCGCGAAGTTTTTTAGTGGGCAAGACTCCGGTGAGTATGCTAAGGCTGTTATTGGTTGACGCGG
>JBFKSL010000503.1:0-3552 GCA_041626995.1 Ketobacter sp.
TAAAAAATGCGGAGCATGGTTTTACTAACCCTTATGCGCGCTATAAAAAGAAATTTACAGCCGAAGATGTGGCCGCCTCCAATATAGTGGCTGATCCATTGCGCTTAATGGATATCTGCGCCACGTCTGATGGTGGTGCCGCTTTGGTGGTTTCCAGTGTGGAATACGCTAAAAAAATAGGTCGCGGCGATGCAGTGAAAGTAGCAGCGATTTCCACCGTAACACCCACCTATGCTTCTTCAGTTATTGAAATGCCTGATATCGCGACGGATTCTGCAGCAGTAGTGGATGCTCATAGCTTTCGTGCCGCCTTGCCAATTAAAGCCTATGAAGAAGCGGGCATATCACCTCAGGATGTGGATGTTGCAGAAGTTTATGACCTTTCCACTGCGCTAGAACTGGATTGGATTGAAGATCTGCAGTTGTGTGAACGTGGTCAGGCAGCACAGCTAGTACGTGAAGGCGCCACCAAAATTGGTGGTCGTTTGCCAGTAAACCCTTCTGGTGGTTTGGCTTGTTTTGGTGAGGCTGTACCAGCTCAAGCCATTGCACAGGTCTGCGAACTGGCTACGCAATTGCGGGGTAATGCTGGTGATCGTCAGGTGGACGGCGCCACGGTTGGCATAACCGCCAACCAGGGTTTGTTCGGCCATGGTTCTTCTGTGATTGTGAAGCGGTAATCCATTATGAATTCACCTGTGTTTAATACTCGACTGTGCCAATTATTAGGGTGTGAATACCCAATTATTCAAACCGCAATGGGATGGGTGGCAAACCCTGAATTAGTGGCATCCACAAGTAAGGCTGGTGGTTTTGGTTTTCTAGCGGGCGCGGTGATGACTCCGGCTGAAGTGGAACAGGGCATACTGGAAATTAAAGCTAAAACCGATAAACCGTTTGGCGTGAATTTTCATATGTACGCTCCAGGCGCAAAAGAAATTATCGATATTTGTATTAAGCACGGCGTAAAAGCGGTTAGTTATAGTCGTTCTCCTTCAAAAGAAAGTGTCAAAAAGTTAAAAGATGCAGGCATTGTTTGTATTCCTACCGTAGGTGCATTGAAGCACGCTATTAAGGCCGTGGAAATGGGAGCCGATGCTGTGGTGGTTCAAGGCGGAGAAGGTGGCGGCCATACTGGCGCTGTGTCTTCAACCATATTGCTGCCCCAGGTTGTTGATGCTTTAGATGTTCCTGTAGTGGCAGCAGGTGGTTTTAAAGATGGTCGTGGTTTAGTGGCTGCTTTGGCGTACGGTGCCGAAGGTATCGCCATGGGTACACGTTTTTTAATGACAAAAGAATGCCCGGTTCCAGCGCAAACTAAAGATAAATATCTTAGCGCACAAACCGAACAGATCATTGTAAGTAAGAAGCTCGACGGCATGCCGCAGCGCATGATTATGAATCCCTGTTTACAAGAATTAGAAACCCGATCTGCATTGGGTATGCTCATGCTTGCTCTGCGTAATGGGTTGGCATTTACCAAAATTACCGGTGGTTCGTTGTTCGGTATGTTGAAGTCAGCTTGGCAAATGAAAAAATCCAACGGATTAACATTGGGCCAAACAATGATGGCGGCCAATGCGCCCATGATGATTCAGGAAGCCATGATAAAAGGTCATCCTAACAAGGGTATTTTACCCAGTGGGCAGATAGCCGGTGCCATTATTGACCTACCTACGGGTAAACAATTAATTGATTCTATTATGCAGCAGGCGGAAGCAACGGTGGCCCGCTTGCATGCTTCTGATAACGATAAAAAAACTAGCCAGGATACTCTGGCCGCTCAACATTAAGAGGTTAGTCCTTCATGGCTTTTGAAACCACCATTGAAAATGGCATAGCAGAACTGGTGTTTTGCAAGCCGCCTGTGAATGCATTCAACAGTGCAGAATGGTCTGCAATTTCCAAAAAATTGGATGAGTTGGGTGAAAGCCCTGAAGTGAAAGTTATTGTGGTGCGAGCCGAAGGGAAAGGCTTTTGTGCTGGCGTAGATATCAAAGAGTTGGCTGCCGATAACACTCGAATTGTTGCAGTGAATAAAGGTAACTACGACACTTTTAAATCCATCCATTTGAACCCTAAGCCCGTTATCGTGGCTTTGCATGGTTTTGTGTTGGGTGGCGGGATCGGAATTTCCGGCGCTGCTGACATAATTGTTGCTTCTGAGTGTGCCCGTTTTGGTGTGCCAGAAGTGGATCGTGGTGCCATGGGTGGTGGTGCACACTTGCAACGCATGTTTCCAGTGCAAAAAGTACGTTACATGTATTACACCGGTGATTTCATTGATGCTCAGGAAGCCTATCGTTTGGGTGCAGTGGAACGCGTTGTTCCTTTGGAACAATTACGCACAACCGCCTTGGAAATTGCCGCTATGATCGCAGAAAAAAGTTCACCCATGATTCAGTTAGCGAAAGAAGCGTTAACGGGAATAGAAGATGGCAACCTGGAAGATAAATATCGTTGGGAGCAGGGTTTTACACTGCAAGCCTATACCGATGATGATTCCCAGGAAGCCCGAGACGCGTTTGTTGAGAAGCGCGATGCCAGTTTTAAAGAAACGAAATAGGTAGTCGGTAATGGATTTGAATTATACGCCAGAACAAATTGCCTTTCGTCAAGAAGTGCGTTCATGGCTGGAACAAAACGTTCCTGATCAGCCGTTGCAGTCTTTTGATACTGCACAAGGCTTCGACCAACACCGCGAATGGGAGAAAACGTTAGCCAAAGGAAATTGGGGAATGGTGACTTGGCCCAAGGAATATGGCGGTCGGGGTTGCAACCTTATCGAGTGGCTGATTTTTGAAGAAGAATATTATCGAGCTAAAGCACCACTGCGCGTTAATCAGAATGGTATTTTTCTGCTTGGGCCAACGTTAATGGAATACGGAACGCCAGAGCAAAAAGAACGCTTTATTACGCAAATGGCCAGCGGTGAGGAAATGTGGGCTCAGGGTTGGTCGGAGCCCGGCGCGGGTAGTGATATGGCGGCTATTCGGACCAAAGCCATTCGCGACGGCGATGACTATGTGATCAATGGCCAAAAGGTGTGGTCCACCCGAGCGGTATTTGCTGATTGGGTGTTCTGCATTGTACGTACCGATCCGGAATCCGAGCGACATCATGGCTTGTCGTTTGTTTTGCTGCCATTAGATAGTCCCGGAATTACAGTGCGTCCTATACCCCAATTAAATGGTCTGCCCGGTTTTGCGGAAATCTTTTTTGATGATGTTCGTGTTCCCGTTGCTAATCGTTTAGGTGGTGAGGGCGAGGGCTGGAATATTGCCATGGCCACTGCCGGTTTCGAACGTGGATTGATGTTGCGCAGCCCGGCGCGTTTTCAGGAAACCGCAAAACGTTTAGTGGCGCTTTATCGTGAGCATGCCAATGACGTGGTGGATTTGAGCGTGGAAAACGCCGTTGTGCAATCCTTTATGGATGCCGAGGCGTATGCGCTGGCAACCTACCAAACGGCTTCCCGCTTAATGAAGGGGGGCAAAATTGGTTCTGAAGCTTCGGTCAATAAAATATTCTGGTCTGAATTGGATCAGCAGA
>JBFKSL010000504.1:0-3549 GCA_041626995.1 Ketobacter sp.
TTAAGGCGCGCACCAAAAGCGGGCGCACCTAGATTGTGCAGTAGTTACCCAGGGAAAACCTATTGAGCGGGAGCGCTGGATTGTTGATCAACTTTATCGGAAAGGCCTTTCACCTGCTTCTCCACTGAATCCATACGGGATTGTAATCCTTTCAGAGCATTGGCGAGCTGGTCGCTCAATTTTTGGACCTGCTGGTTTTGTTGATCCAATAAGGAGCGTAATTCAGCCATGGATTGATCAACCGTGGTTTGATCAGCTGCTCCCTGAGCCATGGTGGTCATGGAGGCCGTCATTTGAGCAATTTGACTTTCTAAAGCCTGTATCGCCTGCTGAGCACTGGCTTCAACGGCTTGCTTCTCTTGAGCCAGTTTCTCTACCAACTGATCTTTCAACGCCGCCACTTGAGCAGACTGGCTTTTGATGATCTCATCCACTTTGCCACGCAAGTCAGCCTCAATCATCACTTGGCCTTTAGCTCCATCGCTGCCGGTTTTCCCTGCTATGCCTGGCTCGCCTTCCTGGCCACCTGCCACCCATTTCTTGTTGCCGGTGAGGGTACGCATATTGATGTATTTGCCGTCGCTACCCGCTCCACCTGTTCCAGACTTGCCGCCAGCACCCCCTTTACCACCAGCAGCATGAACTTGAAACTTGTCGCGAATGGATCCAGTTAATCCACTTTCAGGCAACAGACTATAAAGAATTTTAACGTGGCCAGCGTTGCCGCCATCACCACCATCGCCACCTGGGCCACCTTCACCTCCGGCAGGAGCCGGGCATTTATCATAGCCACCTGCTGCTTGCCCTTTACCACCAGCACCCCCATTACCACCTGCACCGCCCTGGCTATCAATGATTAAGCTGCCCAGTGAGGCGACTGCCAAGGTTAGGGAGAGGGAGACGCCATCACTGCCCGGCTGACCGTGACCGCCACCGGCGCCTCGAGCACCTTGTTTACATTGCTCGGCCTGACCTTCGCTGTCTGCACCATCGCCACCATCGGCACCTTTGCTGCCCACCGCCAGTATTTTCGCGTTGTTGCCAATCTGTGTATTGGCCACTTCCAATTGCAATTGATCCATTTCTGAAGGAATAAGCAGGGTCGAATTATCTTCCAAAATAAGCTTTTCCAGGATTTGCACCGATTGACTGGCATCCCAAGTGACGGTTTCACCCTTTTTGACATGGAGTGTATTAGCAGCAAACAATGGCGCACTGATAAGAAGAAGGGTTAAAGCAAGCATTCGACGCATCTTGGATTCCTTGTGGTAGGCACAGCAATTTATGTCATTTTAGCAGGACGGGGCCAGAGGAATAAGGTAGAAATGAAAAAGCCCGGCTCCGCAATCCGGATACCGGGCCTTCCCGCCTCCCAAGTCGTTACACGGCGATATATCGGCGCACGGTTTCTTCTTCCATATCTTTACCTAACCCCGACAATACCACTTCACCCCGATCCATCACCGCATAGTTATCAGCAAGCTCGCGGGCGAAATCAAAATACTGTTCTACTAACAATATCGCCATTTCCCCACGATCACGCAATAAAGAAATCACTTTTTGAATGTCTTTTATGATGGACGGTTGTATTCCCTCGGTTGGCTCATCCAAAATCAACAATTTGGGCTTAGTCACCAACGCTCTAGCGATGGCCAACTGCTGCTGTTGTCCACCCGATAAATCTCCACCACGACGCTTTAGCATTTGATATAGCACAGGGAAAAGCTCATAGATTTCTTCTGGGATCTTACGCTGAGAAATCGGCAATACGGAATAACCCGTTTTAAGATTTTCCAAAACCGTTAGCTGAGAAAAAACATCCCGTCCCTGGGGAACATAAGCGATACCGTTTTTTGCTCTTTCATAGGGCGGCATGGAACTGATGTCTTTGCCATCCCACAAAATTTTCCCAGCTTTAATCGGGTGCTGGCCGGCCACTGCGCGCATTAATGAGGTTTTGCCCACCCCGTTGCGCCCCATCACACAGGCTACCCGGCCAATTTCCGCTTCAAAACTGACTTTTTTTAACGCCTGACTGGCGCCGTAGTATAAATCGATATTTTCAATTTTTAGCATGTTGGAATCTCTTGTCTTAGCGCCCTAAATACACTTCGATAACCTGTTCGTTTTGTTGCACCTGTTCTAGCGTACCTTCCGCCAAAACATGACCTTCGTGCAACACGGTTACCGGGCAATTCAAAGCTTTAATAAATTCCATGTCATGCTCAACCACTACCACCGAATGCTCACCGCTAATATCTTTCAATAATTTTGCGGTTAACTCGGTTTCGTGATCCGTCATGCCAGCTGCTGGTTCATCCACCAATAGCAAATCAGGATCTTGGTTCAACAACATGCCGATTTCCAACCATTGCTTTTGCCCATGGGAAAGTGCACCACCTAATTCCTGGCGCTTATCTTTCAAACCCACCAACTCAATGATTTCGTCAATACGCTTATATTGCTGTGCAGTAAGCTTATGGAATAACGCCTTAAACACGCCACGATTACCGCTTAACGCCAATTCCAAATTTTCAAATACCGTTAAGCTTTCAATCACCGTAGGCTTTTGGAATTTTCGGCCAATGCCCATATTAGCGATATCCGCTTCATCGTGTTTTGTTAGGTCCACGGTATCTCGAAAAAACACATCGCCCACATCGGGTTTTAACTTTCCAGTGATCACATCCATCATGGTGGTTTTGCCTGCACCATTAGGGCCAATGATGGCACGCAATTCACCAGGCTTAACGGTGAAGGAAAGGTTATTTAAAGCTTTAAAACCGTCAAAGGATTTGGTAACGCCGTTTACATATAAAATATGGGTTGGAATATGCTTGGTTGTAATGACCATTAGGCGGCCCCTCCTTCACTTTGTGCAGAGAGTGCTTTGCTTTCTTCTCGCTTGTCTTTCCATTGCTGCACAATGCCCACAACGCCTTGCGGCAAAAATAATGTGGAAACCACAAACAAACCGCCCAACATAAACAACCAAATTTCAGGGAACGCGCCAGTAAAATAGGTTTTGCCATAGTTAACCAGTATCGCACCAATGATGGCGCCATACAGAAAGCCTCGACCACCTACTGCTACCCAGATAATAATTTCAATGGAATTAATGGGAGAGAATTCACCAGGATTAATGATGCCAACTTGAGGAACGTATAACGCGCCCGCCACACCAGCCAACATGGCACTGACTACAAACACAAACAGCTTGAAATGCTCAACTCGATAACCAACAAATCGAGTGCGACTTTCGGCATCTCGAATGGAAACCAACACGCGCCCCAGTTTTGAAGACACAATAAACCGACACAGGATGTACCCCATAATCACCGCAATACCGGAACAAATAAACAAGGCGTTTTTAGTACCCTCTTCCTGCAAGCTAAAGCCAAGTATGTCTTTAAAATCCGTTAAACCATTGTTGCCACCAAACCCCATGTCATTGCGGAAAAAAGCCAGCATCAAGGCATAGGTCATCGCCTGCGTAATAATGGAGAGATACACCCCAGTGACGCGCGAACGAAACGCCAGCCAGCCGAA
>JBFKSL010000505.1:0-3546 GCA_041626995.1 Ketobacter sp.
CCATAGCCTCATCAACATACTCAAGAATAATTTTGAGCAGCACTATCGCGCCATCAACAGACAAAGTAGCCACAACTCTAGAAGAACTCTCTTGCTCCCACTCTAATGATGCTTCAACTGCTATTTTTGATACCGTTCTATTCATTTTAATAATCTTCCGATTGATGTATTGCCATTGAACAACTTATCAAAAAAGACCATTTGCTATTCAATAAGCGACAAAGTAAGAAGCACTCGATGATTACCCTCACCATCATAATCATCTATTTCTAATGGAATACTGTTATCATCTTGTTTAGATGGAACAAAACCCATTTTCTGGTGGTACGCCAGTGAGTGTGAATTACTCGGCGATGTTACACACTTAACATATTTACGATTATTTATTCTGGCTACCTCAATAAATTCTTTATATAAAGATGAAGCAACACCACTTTTACGGTATTCCGGATCAACACCCGTAAAATGAATATAGGCCACATCAACATGAGCATCAGATAAGAATCCCACAACAAAACCAACTACACGACCATCACTCACAAAAACAAAACTTGTATTACAAAAATGATCAAAGAAAAGGCGCGGTAACATATCTACTACATTACGACCGCCCCACCACTCATTAACTCGTGCAATCACGTATTCGTAATCATCCGCTGACAATTTCCTAATCATTCCCTGTTAAAACTCCAATTCAGACTGAGTATCCCATACATAACACCACGCTCCGAGAAATGCTTTCCCATTTTCAAAAGAAAACAGATTAAGACAAATATAATATTACGCCAAAAATCACCGTTTATGAGCACAGCATAACGCAACAAAATGAAAACATATGAAATTAACGCTAAATATCCAACAACCACTGAATAAACATTTTGGCAACAAAACCCAACATTCCCAGAGTTAGCACCAAAAACAAGATAAAAGTACCGAATTTTCCCGCCTTAGAATCTCTCGCCAGTTGCGCCACTATAAACACCATGTAAAGCATAAACGCGGCAACACCAAAGGTAAGACCAAAAGTGGCAATTTGCTCTTCAGTAAAACCTAATACAGAAGAATCCATTAACGGTTACTCCTGCACCCGTGACGGCAATTCATTCGAGCTAACCGCGTCGCGATATACGTGCCAACTGGCATACCCCAATACAGGCACAACCACTACACTACCGACTAAAGCCAGTATTCCCAACAGGGAAATAACCATGATTAATGCGGCCCATATTGCCATAGGCAAGGGGTTTTGCATAACCACTTTCCAACTAACCAACACAGCAGCCAAAATACTGATTTTTCGATCCAACAATAGCGGCAACGTAACTACGGTGGACGCATAAACTGGCGCTACCAAAAAACCACCCAGCATCAACCAAACTTCAAATAAGTAATTATCTTTTGCCAGCATCACATGACGAATAAAGTCTAATGGTTGCTTAACCGGCTCTGGAGCAAAAAGTGTAATTAATGCTGCTGACGTTAACACCCAACCAGTTCCAGACAAACACAACAACAAACTAAAACGCACCAAACGCCAATCATGATGTGGCTTGCCACGCCAGCTCCACCAGGTTTTAAACACCGTAATAAGGGTTGCGGGTTGATTAAGCTCTAATGCCCGGCTTACGCCATACAAGCCCACGGCCACAACAGGAGCAACCGCTAAAAACCCAGTAAATGCGCCGGCCAACAACCAAAACTTATCGAATGCAAACCACAAAAGCAAAAAGCCAAAAGCTGATACACCCAAACCATGTAAAGCGCCAATTACCGGTGCTTTTTTAAAATCCTCCCATCCCTTTTTTAGCCATCGCATGGGGTGGTCTATAGTAAGGTTGTTAACCCTAACTTTGCTAACTTCAAAGTGCTCGGCATTGATCATCATTGCTCAGTGGGTTCCGTTTTCTTATCATCTAATAATTGTATTGCCGGTAGAACAAATGGTTCTACCGCTTCTACGTAACGCCGCCCGCTACTGGGATGCTTCGACAACATCACTGACAGCACTTCGTCATTAATTTTTCCCGCAGGATCAATCAGCTCATTAGTTACGGATGGCTCCTCATTAAACGCTAGGTTTTGTTTTTGCTTAAGACGCTCCATTAAAGCAGTTCTTGGCGCCGGATCTTCCAAACTGTTAATATATTCTAAAGCAAACAAACTGGTTAATAATGGCGCGGACAAATCGATGTTCAACTGAGGCAAAACGGAAAAGTCTTCACCCCCAAAATACAAACGCAATAGATTGTAGGAGTTATGTAAACGTTTTAGTTGGCGAGGGTTACTGAATCCAAAATATTCCGCCCATTGTTTAAAACTTTCTTTTTGTTCGGTACTTAGCCCAAAAACCGCACCACCAGGATCCGTTTCGATGATTTTCTTTGATGATGCATTTTTAAGAACAGATGACCCTTTCGCTTTGAACTCTCCTGCATTCTCTTCCATTTCCGCCCATATATGTTCCAAATAACCGTTCACAATATTCGTATCCGCTGCAGAAAGGCTGATAGATTGGTGGATTACTTTTGCCAAATAGTCACGGGCAATGGCTCTAGGGTTACTGAGTTGATGATGTTCAGCCAGTTCTTGATATTGTAATGCCAAAGCGGCCAAAGCAATGCGATGATCCACCGCAATAATAACGGTTACTTGAGGAATATCTAAAACCAAGCGCACCGCTTCAAATACTTTTACAATGCCCTTGGCATTGCAACGGTCCAGATCGTCCACCACAAACAGCAGGCGCTTAGATTTACCCATAAGAGGGTTCAATCGCACATCGCATAACTTACGAATATTTTGACGCATAACCGGAATAGCGCCCAAATGCTCGCCATAGCTGGGCAGCCTTATGTAAGTGAGCAGTTCTTTTGCCAGCGGTGTCGCCAGCATCGATTTAAATTGACGAAACAACATAATCACAAACACCAATGCCCCGCCACCCATAAACATTTGCATGCCCAATTGCGCATCAACGGCGTAAGCTGCCATTTTTGTTACGTCAGACCAACTCATTGATACTGTGGCCAGCAGTATCATCACCAACAACACCAGTATTCTCGGCCCATTTAAAGCTACAGAAAAACGAATCAAGGTGGGAATGCGCTCCCCAAACCACCACAACCATGGATATATTTCTTTTTTGAACCAGTTGGAGTTCTGTTTACACTTTTCTGAAGGCTGATATGAGGAGAGACCTTTAATCATCTCCTGGGCAATTCCAGCCTGAATGTTATCGGTGTGCTCGTATTCCCAGGCATTAAACTCTGCAAACAGAAAGGGCTGTTGCTCATGGTTTTGTTGCAACTCTTTCTTAAGCAAATTAATGGTAGTGGATTTTCCAGTTCCCCAATCTCCCAGCAAGCCAATCGTTTGATGTTGATTGCTTTTTCCTGCTAGCACTGCAGCCAAGGCAGAAACCAACTTGCCACGATCCAAACGATCTTCGTCGCTTATGGATTCTGCGCTAAAGCGGTCTGAGGGAAAGTATCGGGTTTTATTAGGCGTATAAAAGCCATCATCATCTAGGCTGGAATCTTCAACGGG
>JBFKSL010000506.1:0-3535 GCA_041626995.1 Ketobacter sp.
GAAAGAAGGCTTTGACTGGATATGGTGCGAACATGCTTTAACCGTAGGTTATCGCTCTAGCCTCACGGAAATTATTCAGATCATTGGTCGCGCCACGCGTGATGCGAAAGGCAAAACTCATGCACGATTTACCAACCTCATTGCAGAGCCAGACGCTTCAGAAGAAGCCGTTACCGATGCGGTGAACGATACCTTAAAGGCCATTGCCGCCAGCTTGCTCATGGAGCAGGTACTTGCCCCACGATTTAACTTCACGCCGAAGAACGCACAAAGCGCTCCAGTAGAAGGCTTTGACTACGGCGAGAACGGCTACGATCCCAACGGCAATAATGTAGGCTTCAATGAAGCTACAGGGCAATTTCAAATTGAGATTAAAGGGCTTGCCGAACCCAAAAGCTCCGATGCACAGCGTATCTGTCAGGAGGATTTAAACGAGGTAATTACCGCCTTTGTGCAGGATAAAACCGCGCTGGAACGCGGCCTCTTCGATGAAGAAATGATTCCTGAAGAATTAACACAGGTTCGCATGGGCAAGATTGTTAAAGACAAATACCCAGAGCTGGATGACGAAGACCAAGAAGCCATCCGTCAACACGCTATAGCCGCCTTAAACCTTACCCAAAAAGCAAAAGAGATTGTCAATCAAGGCAATGATGCCGAACGTGGTGGCAGCACCGCCTTTGTGGACGGCGTAAGAAAATATGCGATGGATGTGCGCGACCTAGATATAGATTTAATCGACCGCATTAACCCCTTCAGCGAAGCCTACGCGATCTTGGCGAAATCCATGAGCGAGGAAAGTCTGAAGCAGGTAGCCGCCGTTATCGCAGCCAAGAAAGTAACGATGACAGAGGAAGAGGCGAGAGATTTGGTAGACCGCGCTATTAAGTTCAAAAAAGAACGTGGACGATTGCCGGAATTAACATCGCCCGACCCGTGGGAAAAACGCATGGCTGAGGGCATTGCTTTCCTTGCTCGCAAAGTAGCGGAGGAAAATAATGGCTGATACCAAAGAGCGTAAATCCAATAAAGCGTTACTTGAGGAGTTGGGTGTTGATATTGCCCCAGCTAAAAAAGTTACCCATACCCCTAAAGAAGAGCGCATCATCGCAGGCTTTGAAGAGATACAGCGCTTTGTTGAAGAGCATGGGCACCATCCACAGCACGGCGAAGACAAAGACATTTTTGAGCGCATATACGCCACGCGCCTAGACCGCATTCGTTCACTGGATGAATGTAAGAATCTGGTAGCAGAGTTAGACCATCAAGGTTTACTTGCCTCAGAACATGCCATTGCTGAGCCAACAAAGGAATATAAAAGCGATGCGGAGCTGCTTGCCGAGTTGGGTGTAGAAGCACCCAAAGAAAATGACGTGACCTTCCTGAAGCACGTTAAGCCTCGCGCAGAGGTACGAGCCGCAGAGGAAATTGCCAGCCGAACCCCTTGCGCTGACTTCGACAAATTCAAGCCGTTGTTCGATCAAGTACAAGATCAACTCACCCGTGGTTTACTTGAAGCCAAGATACTCAAAAACCAGAAAGGCCAAGCGACAATGGCAGAAATCAATCAAGGAGATTGGTTCATCGTCAACGGACAGAAAGCCTATATCGCTGAAATCAGCAAAGAGCGTATCCACGGCTTTGACAAAAATGATTACAGGCTTCGCGTTATCTTCGATAACAAAACCGAGAGCGACTTACTTCTTCGCTCCATGCAAAAAGCCCTATATGTGGATGATGCGAGCAGACGGATTATTTCACTTTCTGCTGGCCCACTATTCGACAGCATTGCGGGCGAAGAAGATACCGCCAGCGGAACAATCTATGTTCTTCGCAGCACGTCAGACCACCCAACCATCGCCGAAAACCGCAACCTGATCCACAAAATAGGTGTAACTGGCGGCAGCGTTAAAACACGCATAGCCAACGCCAAACAAGACCCAACCTATTTAATGGCAGACGTGGAAATTGTAGCAACGTATGAGCTGTACAATATCAGCCGAACAAAACTCGAACACATCCTGCACCGTTTTTTTGACTCGGCAAAACTCGATATTCAAATCAATGACCGCTTTGGCAAGCCAGTGATACCCAGGGAATGGTTTTTAGTGCCGCTATTTATCGTTGATGAGGTTGTGGAGAAGATTAAGGATGGAAGTATAAGTAAGTACAAATATGACCAAAACGAAGTCAAGCTCATTAAGATAGCCAATAAATAAGACCGAGGACAATGTAATGGATGGCGCCTATTCAAGAGGATCGGAATGGAGAAAATGGGACTTGCACGTTCACACGCCAAGCTCTATTGAGCATCATTTTGGCAGCGATGAGGATGTGTGGGAAAAGTATATTAAAGACCTCGAAAATTTACCTGAAGAAGTAAAGGTATTAGGGATTAATGACTATCTTTTTATTGATGGATATGAAAGATTGCTCCGAGAAAAGACGGAGAATAATCGACTGCGTAACATTAAACTATTACTGCCTGTTGTCGAGTTTAGGATAGCTAAGTTTTCGGGCGTAGATTTTGGCAGCTTCAAACGAATTAATTTACATGTCATATTTTCAAACGAACTATCACCGGAGTTAATAAAAAGTCAATTTCTGAACGCTATTCAGCAGGACTATAAACTAGAAGCTGGTGCTAATGGAGCTTCTTGGTCAGGAGTGATTACAAAAGAAAGCCTAGAGAGCCTCGGTGCCAGTATAAAAGCTAGCGTTCCAGAAGAGCAGCTTTCTAAATATGGCTCTAACCTTGCCGAAGGATTCAGAAATATCAACGTTGACGAATGCCAACTTTTACAGAAACTTGAAGGCAACAGTTTCCTCAAGGGGAAGTATTTGATTGCCGTCGGCAAGACTGAATGGGATAGCTTAAAGTGGACAGATAGTTCTATTTCCACGAAAAAGGACATCATAAACAAGGCTGATATTGTATTTGTCGCCTCAGAATCACCAGAAAAATACCAATCAGCTCATAGTAAACTTACGGAGCAATCGGTCAATAATCTACTGTTAGATTGTAGCGACGCACACAGCTTTTCCACCTCCAACGAGAAAGATCGAATCGGAAACTGCTTTACATGGATCAAAGCAGACACAACGTTTAATGGTTTGAAACAAATTCTAAACGAACCCAGCGAAAGAGTGTTTGTGGGAGATTTACCTGAAAGCATTAAGCGTGTTCAAAATAATAAAACTAAAGTTATTGACGCGGTTGAGGTAACTAAAAGGCCAGATAGTCAGCTCAAAGAAAAGTGGTTTAATTTTAAGATCCCTCTTAATAATGAACTGGTTGCGATTATAGGTAACAAAGGAAGCGGTAAAAGTGCTTTTGCAGACATTACCGGCCTTCTTGGAAACACCAGAAAATACAAATCCTTTAGCTTTCTAACCTCTGAAAAATTTTGCTCAACGCGAGGGGGAAAGGCGCAGCATTTTCTTGGTAAAATCACTTGGTGTGACTCAAATACGCGAGAAATTTCGAGTCTGTCTGCCATGCACGATGACCAATTAAAGGAAAAAGTGAAGTATA
>JBFKSL010000507.1:0-3529 GCA_041626995.1 Ketobacter sp.
AAGACAGATAAGGTTCGGTATTGATGAAAATCCGATTTAAAACCCGGCGTAGAAACGTTAGCCAGGTTGTTAGCTCGTAAACGTTGCGCTTCCATAGACTCTTTGGCGCCAGTCATGGAAATATAAAGGGATTTATCCATAGCACAGTTACCTACTGTCAAATTCTTAACTTTTGCGTCTCTTATGTAGGTAACTGCAAGAGTTCTGCCAACTGTGGGCAAAAAAAATCCCCGACTATGCGGGGATTCAAAAGATTAAAAATTACTAGCGAATTTGAATAATGGTTTGCGTAACAGCATTGGCTGTTTCTATAGATTTGGCATTGGCTTGAAAGTTTCGCTGCGAGGTAATCAGTGTTACCAGCTCTTTGGTTAAATCTATATTGGATGTTTCCAAAGCACCGGATTGAATTAAACCGAAACTGGAAGTGCCTGCCTCACCAGGTATGGGTTCACCCGAGGCCGTGGAGGAACGCCAGGTGGTATTGCCAATTTGCAGAAGCCCCTGTGGATTCGAAAATCGCGCCAACGCAACTTTACCCACTGCTTGAGTTTGCCCATTAGAATACGTGGCCTGAATAACACCCTGATCATCAACACTTAAACCTGTTAATCGACCAATGGTAAAGCCGTCTTGTGACAATGCACTAACAGAAAATGGCGAAGCAAACTGAGTAGGTGTATTACCAGAAAAATCAAAAAACACCTGCTGAGCTGTATCCGCACCATTGGTTAAAAAAGTAAATTGATCCGTGTAAATTCCTGTTGTAGGGTCTGTGCCCTGAAACACACCTTGGGCATCAAACGCCAACGTTCCGTAGGCAACACCACCAGCATTCACCTCTGTACTGGGAGCTCCACCAACACCATCGTAAACGTCTAACGTTGTAAGTGCACCGGTATCATCTGTTACGGTTAAAAACACACCCCAGGTATTTTGCAAACCACTGGTACCCAAATTAGGCTCCTTTACAAAATACGCTGTGGCGATATGAGAATCACCCAGCGAGTCATATAATGTAATAGATGTTGAGGCAGAATACGTGTTGGAATCTGTAGGATCAAACGCATCAACAGATAAATTGCTGGCATTAGCCGGCAGATTTACACCGATTTCCACTTCTGCTGTCGCCTGTGGTGCACCAGCTGTGTCAGGTAATTGTAATGGTGTTGTACTAGATAGCGCCGTTGCCGTTACAGTGCCATCATCATTAACTGGAAACACTTGTAAATATTGGTTCGAGGCATTCACCACAAAACCATTTTCGTCAACACCAAAATTACCAGCCCGGGTATAGACACGCTCCTGACTGATTTGATCGGGCGACAATACAAAGAAACCTTCACCACTAATGGCCAAATCCAATGCTTGCGAAGTAAAATCCAAGTTACCTTGATCAAATAACTGCTGAACCTGTTGCAGCAATACACCATTACCTATAGCCGTATCACTATTACCAAATGCAGAGTTGGCATAGATGTCGCCAAATGCAGCTCGCGAACCTTTAAACCCTGTTGTTTCCACGTTCGCAATATTGTTGCTGGTTACATCCAGCTCCGCTTGCGCCGCATTCAATCCACTTAAAGCAATATTAAAACCCATAATTGTTACCTACCTTTTCACCAACTTCTTCACTTAGCGCACTTCTTGAATATCTGTGGAATCAATTTGTCCAATTCCATTAAGATTCAGTTTCATTCCGCCTTGATTATCCACAATGCTGACGCTATTTACGCGACTGTACATGCTGGTAATCAATGCTTCATTTTCTCCGGAAAGCGTTCCTTCAATGGCAATGGAATACAAACCCGGCGGCAAAGGATTGCCCACCATATCGGTACCATCCCACTGAAAAGGTGTTTCTGCGCTACCGATATTGCCCATATCCACATTCGCAACCACCTGGCCGCTGGCATCTTTCACGGTCATCATCAAATCGCCAGAAGCTTGACCAGCTGCTATCACACCACTGATGGAACCATTTTCTTCCAGATAACCAATTTGTCCGGTTGTTAATACCTCACGACCCACTAATGCCGTGGCCTGTAACGCCTGACTAGAACGATACATTGCACCAATGTCCTGAACGGAGTTACTTAAATTCTGAATGCCTTCTAGGGAGCTGAATTGCGCCAGCTGCGCCACGAACTCCGTTTGATCTGCAGGCTTCAATGGATCCTGGTTTTCAATCTGCGCTAACAACAGCCTCATAAACATGTCTTTATCTGACTGTGCTTCTGACTTTTCC
Organism: Ketobacter sp.; assembly: GCA_041626995.1. Lineage (GTDB taxonomy): Bacteria > Pseudomonadota > Gammaproteobacteria > Pseudomonadales > Ketobacteraceae > Ketobacter. The sequence goes on from JBFKSL010000507.1 coordinate 2,249, forward strand.
GACTCAGGTTGATTGGAAAAAGACAGATCGTTTAGGACACTATTCGTTTCAACTCCAGTAATCGACATAATCTAACCCTCTAACAACCTACCGCCCGATACTCAAAACCTGTTGCATCATTTGCTTGGCAGCACTCATCACATCCACATTGGTTTGGTATGACCTGGAAGCGCTAATCATGTTAGCCATTTCTTCCACAACATTAACGTTGGGATAAGCAACATAACCTTCTTCATCTGCCATAGGGTGATGGGGTTCATAACGCATCTGTAGCGGTGCATCACTTTCCACAACCCCCTGAACTTTCACGCCCGATCCGGCATCCAACTGTGTAGCCGAAAAGTTAAATGGATGACCAGACATAGCGGATTCGAGCTGTGCTTTAAAAATAGGCTGGCGGGCACGGTAGGTTTCATCTGTATTACTGCTAACGCTTTCTGCGTTGGCAATATTGGAACTGGTGGTATTTAAACGAATGGTTTGGGCACTCATCCCACTACCAGCAATATCAAAAATATTCATTAGGGACATGGTTATTCTCCTCTAATCGCTGACAGTAAGGATTTCACTTTACCGTTTAAAAATTCAAACGCTGCCTGGTATTCCATGGTATTGCGCGCAAACTCAGTCTTTTCCACTTGCGCGTCCACAGTATTACCATCAATCGCAGGCTGAGAAGGGTTGCGAAACTTTAAACCGGAAATAGTATCAGCCTGAAGCAGAGTAGAAGTATGGGATTGATTGCTGGTCTTTAGCGTTAACTTATCTGACGGTTCACCCATTCGGGCTTGCAACATGGATTGAAAATCCAGATCTCGCGCTTTGTACCCAGGTGTATCAGCATTGGCAATATTGTTTGCCAGTACACTGGCCCGTTGCGAACGCAACTCTAATGCGTGCTGATGAATACCAAAGTGTTTATCAATACTAATCGCCATGTTCGGTTCCGTTCCTGCTATGCCAGTAAAGCGGCAATTCGGTGACTTTCACCATACAAAAGCAACAGCTATGCCAACATATGCATTTTATAAAATTCAAGGACTTAGAAAGAAAGGAGATAATATTTCAGTGGGAGGCGGCAAAGCCCTGCCCTAAGCGGCAATGCTATTTTTTTATATAAACCACACCGGGCCGGTAGTACTGAATTTCAAACAGGTCATTTAGCCCTTTAGGTGTTTCTGAACCACCCAGGAACAAATAACCTCCAGGATTTAAAACTCGATGAATATTATTGAGGATTTGTTTTTGCAGATCATTTGAAAAATAGATCAGAACATTACG
>JBFKSL010000508.1:0-3528 GCA_041626995.1 Ketobacter sp.
CCACTTTGTCGGTGCGTTGCCTCAATGGTGCCACCATCGGCCACCACTGCCAGCAATCCATCAGCCGGTTGCAACGTGGTCATCAACTGTTGAAAGCTTTCGGTGTATTCCATAGTAAATTCGCCATCCATGTGCGCCTTACCTTCACTGGAATAGGCAGCGCCGATGGAAAGCCATGGGGTTGGATGCCATAGAATCCCCAAGGTAAACGCCACCGATAAAGGATCTTCCACCTCAATGGCCAGTGTGCCCACATCGTTGTAGGGGCTCAGGTCACCCAACTCTGCGGCAATATCAGGAAACGCGCCGGCCAAACCATCCACCAAACCCGCTAAGTTGGCAATGGTACTTACAGCACTGCGGGTGCGGGTGGTAATGCCCAGGCCCTGCCAGGAAAATCCAATGGAGCCACCCACGTATAAATTCTCCTGCAATTCAAAACCAATGGAAGGATTAAAATAGGCCAAACGAGTGATGCCAAATTGTTGGCCATTAAACGCCGCAATATTGTCTTCCTCGCGCTCATAACCAAATATCTGCACTGCAAACATGGAGTTCGCAAACACGAACTTTTCGTTTTGCGAGCGGGTGGCAAAGCCATGGCCCGGTGCAATCAGAAAGGGCAGCGTTACGTGACCAAAGAAAGGCAGATACACAGAGGGCGTTTCCACACTCACATCCAAACTCTGTTGCCCTTGTAGGATGGGCTCTTCTTCAAATCCAGGAATTGGGTTATAGGAACGACCAGGGCCAGAACCACTCACGGTTCCCTGGTGTTCAAAGGTCGCCGCTTGCAGTTTGTATTGTTCGAACTCATTTTTAATTAACGCCAGACCCGCAGGGTTGTAATGAATGGCATCGGAACCATGAGGATAGGCGGTTGCAGTGTTTCCCATGCCCAAGGCTATAGGATTACCGATGGATAAATTATGAGAAAGTTGTGCATTTGCATTGGGGCCACAAAGCAACACTGTACCTGCCAGGGCAAAACAGCAAAGGGTTTTATTATTCATGTTCATTTCTTATTGTTATTGGTGTTTTATGGTCAAACGATTAAGAATTGTTAACCAAAAAGCAAACAATAACTTTGCCAAAATGGCCTGGTCATTCAGTTTTGCTGCAAACCAAATGTTTTCTATTTAAGTAGGGGCAGGTTTCTGATAGACGCATAAACACTAACCAATTAATTCTAATGAAATTGATCGAGCGATCAGAAAAGGGGCGGGCGCTTGTATGCTTATTTTTTGAATTGTTGAGATGTGTAAGTTTTTTACAAATTGCCGATTTGAGCCAATAAAAAAGCCGCGCAGGTTTGTGTTCCAAGCGCGGCTTTTTGAATAACGGTCATTTATTCGGGGTTAGTTACCACGTCACCCACTTTCAATGGTGCTTCGGAACGCAAGATCAAACCGTAGCTGACTTTTTCAAAAGTACGGAAGATCATCATAATGCCACGACGTTGATCTGGCAGTTTCACCAATTCGCCGGTAACGCGGTCTTTCACCACTTCACCTTTGGTTTTTATAGCCAATACATCGCCAATGGTAATACCATCACGACTACCGCGGTTAATCACCACCACATCGTTCTGGCTTACATTACGCACACCACTAAACACATGGAGTATTACACCATTAACTTCCATATCCGGTGACTTGGGATAGAAGACAGAGTCCACCTTGCGTTCTTCAGTAGGAATCAGGCGATCCTTAGGACGAATATCTTCTTTGGAGTCGGTTACTTTCAAACGAGCGATTTCCTCTTCCACCGATTCCATGCGTGCCATACCCAAATCCAAAGCGGCAAAGCCTAAAAGCTCTTTGGATTCTGGATCAATATAGGCCGTGCCTTTGCGATAGACGCCATAGGCTTTATGAGGATTGCTCCAATCCCCTCGGGCGTACATATAATCACCAATCCCCATGACGATATGGCTTTCATCACCGGCCAAAATATAGGGAGAGCTGTCGATTTCTTCTTCGGTCATGACCCGGTTGTTCACTAGGAAGCTTTGAATCAGTTCCAACGGAATAGCAGGAATCACAGACTTCAGGGGTTCGCTGCGCACTTGAGGGGTAAGCTTCACGGTGTCGCCTTTTTTGAACACCATGGGACCACGCTCAATGGTCAGGGCAGGCTTGCCATCAAAGTACACCAGCTTGATCAAATCACCAGGATAGATCAGGTGGGGGTTTTCAATTTGTGGATTGACATGCCACAGTTCTGGCCACAGCCAAGGGTCGCTCAGGAAGGCACTGGAGATGTCCCACAGGGTATCCCCTTCTTTTACAGGGTAGACATCTGGATGGCCTGGCTTTAATTCCACCGCAGCAGCATGCATGGCCACACCCAGCAGACAAACACCTACCAGCCTGAGAAATGATTTCATCATGGTGAGAATCCCTTTATCATTATCAACGCCTGATTTCAGGCTGCTATTTGTTAGCATTTTTAGTTACATACGGGAAAGGCAACACAAAGCCCCGTTTTAGCCTACATTTCACTATAGACCCAAATTCGCTCATCGCATCTATCAGTTTAGACAAGTTTGGCAAAAACAGATACAGCAATTCCTGTATGATCATAATCTTAGCAACATTATCTATAGTTATACTAGAAAAGTGGCAATCACAAGATGGCAATACTGGATATTCTTGAATTTCCTGACCCTCGTCTGCGTACAAAGGCCAAGCCGGTCACAAAAGTCGACGATAAAATACGCAAACTAGTGGACGACATGCTGCAGACCATGTACGAAGCCCCCGGAATTGGCCTGGCGGCCACCCAAGTGAATGTGCATCAACGGGTGGTGGTGATCGACGTTAGTGAAGAGAAAGACCAACCTTTGGTGCTGATTAACCCTGAGTTTGAGGTGATCGAGGGGGAGCAGGAATTCGATGAAGGCTGTTTATCGGTACCTGGTTATTATGAAACGGTGACCCGAGCGGAGAAGATTCTGTTGAAGGCTCTGAATCGGGAGGGCGATCCCTACGAGTTGGAGTGTGACGGGCTGCTTTCGGTGTGCGTTCAGCACGAGTTGGATCATTTGGATGGTAAGTTGTTTGTGGATCATATTTCCAAGTTGAAGCGAGAGCGGATTCGGAAGAAGTTGGTTAAAGAGCAGAAGGATAGGGTGAAGGCTCGGTAGGTTTGGGTTACCGGAAACTCGGGATGTTTTGGGATGCGCGCCACTTGGCCTTCGGCTACCCTGTGCTTCGCGAATTTAGCGGGCGGTCGGGCAACTCGCGCGTTGCGCTCAAACACGGCCTCCCTCCTTCCCGCGAAATTCTGCGATGCTCGGCTGCGTAAAGCGCACCCCAAAACATCCCGAGCTCCCTACAATATACCTCGCCCCCCAGAGAAAGGTGAAATAGGAAAAAACTTGTGAGTTCTAAGTTAAAAGTCATTTTTGCTGGCACGCCAGAGTTCGCCGCCAGCGTGTTGCAATCTTTGCTGGATTCCCAGCATGAAGTCATCGCCTGTTACACCCAACCAGATCGCCCGGCAGGGCGGGGCCGCAAGCTTACC
>JBFKSL010000509.1:0-3498 GCA_041626995.1 Ketobacter sp.
AGCTGAACTCCGGCACTAGCAACATTACCCCTACAAACATAATAAATGCGCACAGAATATCGCCCAATTGGGGCTTGTGACCTTTGAATAGGGGTTCAATAAACACAATCAGAATTGGGTAGGTGTACAAAGCGATCATACCCACTGCCACCCCAGCAATCTGCATGGCTTGGAAATAGGTGATCCAATGCATACCCAGTAAAAGGCCGCATGCCATCATCAGAGCGCTGTCTCTATTTTGCTTTAATTTGACGGCTCCTTGACGTGATGCCAGCAGTGCAAACAGAACAGCTGCAGCTATGAACGCGCGCCAAATAGTAATATCTGAAGCGGGTAGACTGATGAGTTTAGAGAATAGCCCGGTGCCGCCAAAAATCAGGATGGAGCTGTGTAAGGACAGCAAACCTTTACGTCGATTTTCCATGGCGTGTTAACGGGGTTCGTATTGAGAGAGTAGTTGTGCAAAATTCGGTATCACCCAGTAGCTCAGGCTAAACAGCCAGGCAGCTAGGCTGGCAGCAATAACGGGAAAGGGTTTGATTCGTTGGAAGGGCTTTTTCAGCAGCGCGGCGTAGAAGGCGGATAAAATAAAACCACCCAATAAGATGCCACCCACAATATCACTAAACCAATGTACGTTGAGATACAGTCGTGAAGCTGCAATGCTCATGGCCAATACAAATACTGAGCTAAGAATGGCTTTTTGTCGGCGCCAGGGAATACCGGGTAAACAGAGAATGGCCAGTATGCCAAGAAACACCAGGTTCATGCTGGTATGGCCGCTGGGAAAGGCGAAGGATTCAGGCGGTATTTGTATCAGTTGTGGCCGTTGCCAAGCGAATAAATTCTTCAAGCCGAATAATAACCATTGTGCAATGAGTATGGTGACCACCCAAAGTTGCAGGGCGTACCAATTGCGCTGCCATAACAGAGCCAGGCTGACGGCCGCACCCCATACCACCATGGGTTTTACATAACCGAGTTGTGTGAGCCCGACAAAAAACACATCCAGCCAGGGGTGGCGCAAATCCAAAGTCCAAAGCGCGATGGTTTGGTTAAGGTGAATTGCCATAGGCAGCTGCATCAGTTGTGAAACGGTTAGAAACATGGCTGCGCAACCGAGGGAAATGATCAGCGCCAGTTGCATTTTATCGCGGCGGTTTTGAATGTGTTGATATGCCCACCAGATAAATTGCGCTAGTAGCCAGCCACAGAAAATGGTGCCAATTAGAAACAACATGTGTTGGCCGCCCAGGGCATTTTCATCTTCCAGGCTGGCACCCACAAAGTAACCAGGCATCACATAAACCGGTGCCCAGGCTAAGGCGGAAATCACATCAACGGTAACAAAGTTAGTGGGCTTCATCTTCATAAAGCCTGCAACCAGTGGCATCACTGCGCGAATAGGGCCGATAAAACGTCCAATCACGATGCCCATAAGCCCGTACTGTTTAAAGAAGCGTTCACCTTTTTCAATCCATTCAGGATGGGAGGTGAGAGGTGGCAGTTTTCGTATTTGGTGATGAAAGTGATAGCCAAGAAAAAAGCTGATGCCATCACCGGCGATGGCGCCTAAAGCGGTGGATAAAAGCACCCAATGCAGTTCGATCCCAGTGCCACCTGCTGCAGTGGCGGCTGCAAACAACAACGCCACCCCTGGCACCAAAATGCCCACAATGGCCAAAGATTCTATAAAGGCCAATGCGGCAAGAGTAATCAGAATGGCGTATTGATGGGCGTTAAGCCATTCCACTAAAGGTTGAAAAGAGAGTTCCATTTACTCATCGTTTTTCGGGGTCAGGCTTTCTTTGTGTACCTGATTAACGTTTTCGCCTTTGTGTTGAAGATCCGCGTGATAGGAAGAACGTACCATGGGGCCGCTGGCCACATTCACAAAGCCAAGTTCTTCTCCGTATACGCGGAACTGCTCGAATTCATTGGGGTGTACAAAGCGATCCACGGGGGCATGCTGCTTGCTGGGTTGCAGGTATTGGCCGATGGTGATCATGTCCACTTTGTGTTCGCGTAAATCGCGCATCACTTCCATGACCTCTTCGTTGGTTTCCCCCAGGCCCACCATTAAGCCTGATTTGGTCGCCACATTGGGCATGCGTTCTTTGTAGAGTTTCAGTAAATCCAAAGACCACTGGTAATCGGAACCGGGGCGAATGGCTTTGTACAGACGGGGAACGTTTTCCAGGTTATGGTTGAACACGTCCGGAGGGTCCGCCGCTAATAGATCCAAAGCGATGTCCATACGGCCACGGAAATCAGGTACCAACACTTCAATTTTGGTGCTGGGGCAACGTTCCCGCACTGCGCGGATACAGTCGGCGAAATGACCCGCCCCGCCGTCACGCAGGTCGTCACGATCTACGGATGTTACTACAACGTAGCTCAGGTTTAGGGATTCCACCGATTCGGCCAGGTTGGCAGGTTCGTCAGGGTCAAGCGGATTGGGGCGGCCGTGGGCTACGTCGCAAAACGGGCAGCGGCGGGTGCAGATATCGCCCATGATCATAAAGGTAGCGGTGCCGCCACCAAAACACTCTGGTAGGTTCGGGCAGGAAGCCTCTTCACACACGGTATAGAGCTTTTGCTTGCGCAGCATGGATTTGATGCGTTGAATTTCGCCGCCCGCAGGCACCCGCACGCGAATCCAATCGGGTTTGCGGGGTAATTCCTCGGTGGGAACCACTTTAATGGGAATTCGAGCCACCTTTTCGGCACCACGAAGTTTTTCTCCCTGTACGACTTTTTTGGGAGTGGCTTTGCTGTCTTTGGATTGGCTCATTACTGGCTTGGCATTCCTGTTTCGATTTCAGTCTGATTATATCCCAGATGGCTTTGCAGGTGATGGGCTAATCGGTCGCGGATGTTGTTCATTTGCGGGTTATTTACAAAGTCTTTCACTTGCGCCATCTGCATACCCTGATAACCGCAGGGGTTAATGCGCAGAAAAGGCTCCAAATCCATATCCACATTCAGGGCTAAGCCGTGGAAGGAGCAACCTTTGTGAATACGTAGGCCCAAGGAGGCAATTTTTTTATCTTGGCTGTATACGCCCGGTGCATCGGCTCGAGGGGCGGATTCAATGCCTAATTCTTCTAAGGTGGCTACGATGCTATTTTCAATTTGGGTGACAAGATCGCGCGCGCCCATTTTTTTGCGGCGAATATCCAGCATCAGATAGCCCACTAACTGACCGGGGCCGTGATAGGTCACCTGGCCACCGCGATCCACCTGAATGACAGGAATATTACCCGTGTTGAGCAAGTGCTCTGCTTTGCCTGCCTGACCGTGGGTGAATACCGGGGGGTGCTCCAGCAAACAGATTTCATCGACAGTCTGCGGGGTCCGCTGATCGGTTAATTGCTGCATGGCTTGCCAGGTGTTTTGGTAATCCACCTGGCCCAGGTTGCGGATAATGAGCCTTTCTTGAATTTCGGGCATGGTTGTAGGTATGACTTGTGGAATGAGAGTTATAGGGTGAGGCTG
>JBFKSL010000510.1:0-3497 GCA_041626995.1 Ketobacter sp.
ACTACCAAGCGTCCGTTGGTGGTGTTAAGTGGTGATGTGCATATTGGTGGTGTGTTTGAATTGTTTCCCATTGATAAAGACAAAAAGAAAAAACTTGCTGATGCTAAGGTGTATCAGGTGACTTCCAGTGCAATAACCTATGCCGCACTAGGGCCGCTTAAGATGAGTCTGTTATCAAAAGGGGTTGCCCGTAAAGGCACAGTAGGAACTTATAAAGAAAACGGTAAAGAAAAGAACAGCGGTTATGGTTTCCGCAATCATTTTATTTTCCCTCAGTACAACTTTTCTATCATTCGCTATCGTACTGATGGCGAAAAAACTCAGCAGATTTTGGTGGATTTTGTTGGCCAATCGGAAGACCATCGAGTCAAGGAAAGTAAGCGTATGGACTTGCTGCGTTTGTAAGCCTATGCTGTAGCCTGTTCATTACAACAAGCATAAAGAGCAGGCTATGAAAGATATTATTTCTGAAGCTATAAGTAAAAAATTGTCCTCTACTTTGGAAACTGTAGGCGGCGCGAAAGCTCTATTTGGTGAGGCGGTAACGCTAAATGGAGAAGAGATTATTCCTGTAGCGCGTATTCGCATTGAGCTTGGCGCTGCTGCTGATGGATCTGGTAGCGGTGATGCAAGTTTAGGCGGCTTAAAAAGCCTTAGTAAAGGTGGTGGTGGAGGCAAAGCCGATGCCGGTATTCAAATTGCAATTGAACCGGCTGGCTATGTGAAATCCACCACCAATGGCCCTGAGTTTGTTGCCATTAAGGCCAATTAGTTATTCTCCGCTGGATTCTGGTTCAGTAACCATATTCCGCAGTTTTGTTTGCTGAATAATAAATTGTGCCAGTTGATGGGAGCCTACTGGAGTGGGGTGATAATTATCGGTATTGTAATTGCTGATTTTTTCCACAGTAGGATAATCTTCCCCATAGGTTTGCACAAAGCTAACACGATCATCGTTTTCCGCTAGTTCTCGATAACGCTGATGCATAAGCTCAACATAAGGAAAGCACTGACCAATAAAGCTAATGTTGGTTTCGGCTGGGTAGTAAGACATGATAGCAATATCAGTGCTGGATTGAGATTTGATAGTGCTTAATACCTGAGACATGCGTGTAGTAATGTCTTCTACTTCCTGTAGGCAGGCCTCGTGATTTAAGTCGGTGTTGCAATTACAAGGAACCGCTTCCGCATCACCAACTTTGGTGCCAGCGATTAGATCGTTCAGGCCGCCATTCACTACAACTAATTCATAATCGCTGGCTGCATCTTCCGCAGGTACAAACTGCTCTTCAATTTCATGCACTTTGGCGCCAATTAGCGCTTTTGAAATGATTTTTTCTTGAAGTGCAAAGCCAATGCTATGGCCCACCCCCTTACAGGCAATATCGTGATAGGCAATAATCGAATCGCCAATAAACTGTAGTCGATAATCGGTTTTTCCATCGCCGTTACGATCTAGCGCAGTAAATTCACGATAAGTTGGACAATTGCTGTCAGAAATGCAGCCGGTTAATAATGTCAGTGTCGATACAAGAACAAGGTGAGTTTTCATCCTGAGCTCCCTGCATGTTTTTAATGAGAATTAGGTGCAAATAGTAGTGTGGAAAAATTTATAGTAAATGGCAGGATCGCCCGAAAGTGATGAATTTTCGGTTGCTGATCGTTAATAGCTTTCTCAAAATAAGCTGATAGAATTCAAAGTTCATGTGATTGCATTGTGGATGATCTGTAATGAAAGCTACTTATGAAGATATTGATAACGGCATTGTGTGTATCGATAGCGGCCTTATGGCGAATGATTTCGCTGCTTGTTACGTTGTGGAAAGTAATAATGACTATGCCATTATCGAAACCGGTACGCATAATACCGTTGCGTTGCTTATGGATTACCTGGCGCAAAAACAGATTCAACCACAGCAGGTGAAATATGTAATTCCCACACATGTGCATTTAGACCACGCGGGTGGTGCCGGTGGACTAATGCAGGTGTTGCCAGAAGCCACTCTATTGATTCATCCTCGTGGCGCACGCCATATGATTGATCCGGCGAAATTAAAAGCAGGCGCTATTGCTGTATATGGCGAGGAGGAGTTCGCTCGTACCTATGGTGATGTGATCCCTATTGAGGAAAGTCGAATCCAAATTATGGAAGATAAAAGCAGCGTGGATTTAAATGGGCGAAATTTAGTGTTTTACGATACACCCGGCCATGCCCGCCACCACTTTTGTATTTACGATGAAACATCTAACGGTGTCTTTACCGGTGATACTTGCGGCATTGCTTATCCACCATTGCAGACCGAAAATGGCCCATTTGTTTTTCCAACCACTACGCCTGTTCAGTTTGATCCGCAGGCCATGAAGGAATCCATTTCCCGTTTGATGCAACTTAAGCCACAGTATTTTTATTTAACTCACTTTGGTCGAATAGACGTTTCAGCTGAACGGGTACAATCGTTGCTGGCTCGAATAGATGTGTTTGCAGAAAAAGCACTGGAAATTTCAAAAACTTTTGAAAAAGAGCAATGGCAGCAAGAACTACAGAAATTCTTAAAGCAATATTTGATTCAGAAGTCCAAAGATCACGGGTGTCTGCAAAGCGAAGAGGAGTTGCAAAGGCTGCTTGCTATGGATATTCAATTGAATAGCCAGGGTTTGAACGTTTGGTTGAATAGCAGATCAACTTAGTCGTATAGATGTTATCTATACCTTGTGGACGAGTAACCTGGTTTCATATCCTATAACCATAGGATACCCACGAATTATTTTATACGTTATTGAGGCAGTGTTAAGTATGCGGTTCACTAATATGGTTATGGTGCTAGCGGTGCCTTTGTCGTTTTAACCATTTGCACTCAGTTGTTGTAAAAAAGCAGCAGAAATGTCATCGGCTGGAAAAAAGCTTTCTACACGCAATTCATCTGCGGTTATGTCAATAGCGGTGCCAAAGGTGGAGATCATGCTAAAAACAGAAAGGCTTTGTTCACCCATGCCCACTTGTAATGGCAACACTGGCTGAGGGGCTTCACTCCATAATGTTTGTCGCCATTGTGTAGGAATACCGTGGTATTGAATCACTTCATTGAACAGCGCGCATAACTCTCGATTTGAAGAATCTGCCGTCACTTCTCTGTGCAAACGGGATAACAACAAGGTACATACCTGTTGCCAGTTTTTGAGTAACGGTTGCAATCCTTGTGGGTGCAAGGTTAAACGCATAATGTTTGGCTGTTCAACGCAACCAACTCGTCGCCACACATCTTCTTTTGGTCCCAGTAACCCAATAAACGCTTCTGCGGCCACATTCGCCTGTAAAATAGTCATATTGGGCATCGCTGAACAGATGCTGGCAATACTCGGATTTTCCCAGACCACCTTGAGTTTAGCCTGTTCAGCGGTATATCCTTTTTTCAAAAAATTTTCGGTCATTTTCAGAGCTTCATCGGTTTCAGACCCGATCGACGCATAAAAGTTTGCCGTGAAAGCCGCCTGTGTCT
>JBFKSL010000511.1:0-3476 GCA_041626995.1 Ketobacter sp.
ATACAAAGCCGAACCGGGCCCTCGCACTACCTCTACCGCCTGAATATCTTCCACGGAAAAATCAAATCGGCTTAGAAGCGCTCCACCGTTAACCAGGTTATTGTTGACAGGATGGCCATTAATGAGAAATAACACTTTTTCAGAGAAGTCAGTTTTTACTCCCCTCACTTCCACTGATGGCATGCCAACATTAATGATATTTAGGCCTATTCCAGGAATGCGCTTGAGGGCATCGAGCAATGTACGAGCCCCCATACGCTGCAAGTCCTTATCCGTAATAACCGAAACCGTGGAACCGCTTTTATCGATTCGCTCCTTGGTTTTGGTGGCGGTCGTGACATATTGCTCTTCTTTAAGCCAGCGGACTTCTTCCTGTAACCCCGTAATCCCAGCTCCAAGAGCCAAACCACTGCCGCCAAGCCCAAGAAAACAGATTTGAGCAACCAATATCCTTCTATGAAATGTCATGATCCATCCTATCCGTGTTTTTCAAATCAACTAAATAAGTCTAGTGCATCCTCAATAAAACGGTAACGCGACAAATCAGGGCTTAGGAACTTTTGTGCCAAGAGCGCCAAGTATTGAAAGAACATTCCCGGCGTTCGAATGGTATCCACTGCCCTCACCCACATTAGAGAGATCTGAACAGTTTCTCCCTTTTCAAACTGCGCGCAAATTTCAGAGTTTGTCATGGGCGCCCCGGTCACCCCCATAGAACAGATCATATCTGGCCCCAATATAAAAGCCGCAGGGTTTCCGTTCATATCAATAGTTGCAAGCAGGCTTTCATTCACAAAATACAGCTTTACCTCCATACCATTACCGTCTTGAACAGTAATGGTTCCCACATCAAAACCATCCTGAACTTTATTGGTAGCAGCCACTACCGTCCCTGTTTGCATGATAATTTGGTTAGCCGAATAATAGCCCGCAATTATATTTTGCACTGAGGAAAGCGGCTCACTGGTGGCCATGGCCACACCCAACTGTTTTGCCAAACTAAAGGAACCAGGCACAAATACGCCCGCAGTGTTTAGTTGAGCACCGGATAAAGGCCAAGTGGCAACGGTACCGGCATCTTGCAACTTGGTGCTGACAATATTGCGTACTTGCGATTCCATATCAGTTGCGTTTTTCGGGTGCAGGGGAAACTGATCATCCTCCTCACTCACTACAAGCGTATTCTCGGTGGTAATGCCACTAAGAGCATAACTGCACATACTCATCTGCGGCACAGAACGGCCAGCGCCATCGCCATCAACAATAGGCAAACCATACTGTGCACAGGCCAACAAAGGAATCATGGAATTCATGGCTCCCACCTCAATAGGCAGAATGTATCCAAACGATTCTTTGGTCATGCTTTGCAGCCCCTGCAGTGCATAACCCGGGGATTTCTGAAAATTCAAGTTGGGAGCATCCGGCGCACCCACTCCACACACCACCAGCAACTCTGCACTGTCCGCTACTTCAGACGCTTCCACAACGTTCACTTCCTGGGAATACGTCATCACGTTATCAATAACAGCGAGAGCCGACGCCACTCCCCCTCCACCGCCGCTGGCCAAAAAGCTTGCCCCATTTACAATCAATTCCATGTCAGCTTTCGTAATCTGATACATAGCTCTTTCTCATCCTTTATTCGCACGTATTGTAGAAATGATTTCACAGACCCAAACTTAGATTTATACATATCTATAACTTAATGGGCTCGAAACGATGTGTTGAAATGCCGATCGACTCTAAATTAAATAGTTTCATCTGTCGGCCTTTTAAGTGTAGCCAACCCACTTTATCCTTCACGAAATCCGCAAACATCTTGTAACTAGGCCACTAAGTTTTCATAAATCATCTACTTACTGATACAATTCAGCATAACGTCATTTTTATAGCCTGCTTGGCTGTGGTTATTCTCTGCCTAAAAGGCAATTAGGGTCTATCATAGAAAAAGGGCGAACGCCGGGTGCGAGCTGGATTTTTCGATATGATGCAGTTACATATCACCTCGCTATTACGCGCCTCACTTAATTCTGATCATTTATCAACCTAAATTGCTGTGCTTGAAAAGCATTAGCCGGTTTTCGATACAAATATCTAATGGCAGTTATTAGCGGCATAAGGAAAAAGCTCGTTACCACCATGGCGGTTTTGGTGTTGTTTGTATTGGGCTTAATGACTTACTGGCAAATTACCTCTCAACAACAGCTGTTAGAAGCCGAACAACTGAAACAAACGTCCTTATTACTCAAAAACCTTCATAGCCGTGCCATGTTTCAGGCTCACCAGCTTCAATTGTTAGCCCAGGAAGACATCGCTTCCCTCAACCTGCACGACCTAACGGCTTCCCTTAGGGAGGTGGCCGCCAACAACTCGGAACTGACATCCATAATTTTACTGGATAGCCAGCAACGGGTAGTGATTCACAGTGAAGATCCCGGCAAACAACAAAACCTGTTCTCGCAAATTGATCTTGGTAATGCTGAAAAAATATCTCTGGAAGATAAGCATACAGCCCTCCCAAATGGCTATCTGAAGGATCATTCAACCCTGCTCGATCGGGCAGATTTTTTGATTTACAGCTTACCCATAAAAATAAGTGAAAAGCCTTGGGGAGAGCTAATCCTTACTTATTCGCTGGCAGAACTTCGCCAAAAAGTGGATAGCTCCCTGGCAGAAAGCCAAGCCATCATGCAGCGAAACAAGTGGTATTCTTTGCTGCTGGCGGGAGTGGTATTAATAATGACTTATATTGCCATCTCGCGGCTTTCACTGCGTTTATCCACACCCATCGTTCAACTGACACAGTTTTCACAACGACTTTCTCGTGGCGATTTTAACCTAGACCAAAAAATCAATGTTGACAGCAAGGATGAAGTCAGCGTGCTGGCCAACCAGTTTAACGAGATGGCAGAAAACCTATCCCGCGCCTACAAAGAGTTGGAAAAATATAACGAGCTGCTTGAGCTAAGGGTGAATGAACGCACTGCACAACTGAATCAACGCAATAAGGATCTGGTTCAAACCATGACAGATCTGGAAGAAAGCCAACAACAATTGGTGCATTCCGAAAAAATGGCAGCACTGGGCCAACTTGTTGCCAGCATCGCCCACGAGGTTAATACCCCACTAGGGGCCATTCAAGCTTCTGCTGGCAATGCCACTAAATATTACACCGCCTATGCCAGTGGCTTAAAAACGCTATTCAAAGACAACATTCCCGAAGATAAAGCATTGTTTTTCTGGTTAATGGAACATTCACGCCCGGTTGAATCCCTCACCACGCGAGAAGAGCGAACAGCAAAACGCCAAGCACGCACCTTATTGGAGCAAGCTAACATTGATAACTGCGACAAGATTGCTGATATTTTGGTCGATATGGGTTTAACCAAGCAAACTGAAGACTTAATCCCCCTGCTTAACGCTCCCCACTATATGGAAACCATCGAAAGCGCCTATCAACTCAGCGGCATCATGCG
>JBFKSL010000512.1:0-3454 GCA_041626995.1 Ketobacter sp.
GATCAAAATCAAGGTTAACACAAACATCAGTTCCAGCGACCAGCTTTCATTGATTGTGTTGTCTCGTTCAATTTGCGTGACAAAGTCTGACGTGAGCGGCACCAGTTTGTTGAATTGTGTCTCCAATTGTTTACGCAATTGCTTCATTTGCACCAGCTCATTGGCGACGGTTTCAAATATAGATCGATGTGTTTCGATTTTTTGTTGTGCTGCCTGATGATCTGCTTCCGGTATAGACGATTCAGGGATTTCTTCTACAAGCCCCTTGGAAAGGGTCATAAATTGTTGCTTAAGCGCCTCATCTTGCTGAATTTGGAAGCTCAATTGTTGTTTTTGCAGGTCGGTAAAAAGGCTGTAGAGATAAACGGCATTTTGGGTTTTTAAATAATTTTCCAACGCTGAGGTTTCTTGTTCCAATTGGCTTACTTTGGTTTGTAATTGTTCCTGCTTTTCAATTAGTTGGTTCAGGCTGGTTTGGTATTTACCCATTTCAGTAATGAGCAGGCTAACGACGTTTTCTAAAAGCCTGTTGGAGCTTTTGAAGGTGAGTTTGGCCACTTCTGAAAGTGTTTGATTGTTATCTGATAGTGCTTGCAGCGTGGAGCGGTTGGCCTGGGGATCTTCGCTTACACGCAGTTGTTGCAGATGCATCACCTGGCTTTGAATTTGATTGGTAAGGGTAAGAAATTGCAGGACTTTTTGCTGTGCCTGAAAGCGGCTATCAGCGGCATTCTGATTGCTGATATAAATACTGCTTAGCAGGGCAATCGCCCCCAGGATGATTGCAGTAATAAACTTAACCCGGATGCTGGTGTTGGCCTGTAACATTCTGTTCCTGCCGTGAATATAAACGCCTAGTTTTAAGCATAGCACTGCCTAGGATTTGAGCAGGATCAGGGTGAATTATAATGTCGGGGAGGGGAATGCCACCAAGTGGTCTGCTTCCAGTCGAATGCCTACCAATTCGCCCAGTTCGTGGTCGTTATGGCTAGGGAACAGAGCCTCTACCACGCTGCCAGTGGGCAGTTCCAGCTTGAATAGCATGGAGGCACCGGTAAAGGTTTTTTGCAGCACCTTGGCCCTTAACGGGCTGTCGGTATCAGGCAGAATGTCATCAGGGCGCAGTAGTATGTCTACTGGCGATCCTTTGTTCCAGTTGTAGGCGCGGTTGCCGTGAATCACGCCAACTTCCGTATCCACCAGCTCTGGGGTCAGGGCTTTACCGCGAATAAAGTGGCCGAGGCCGATAAAGTTAGCGACAAAGCGGTTCAGAGGCTCATGATAGATGTTATAGGGGGTATCCCATTGTTGCAGTTCGCCGTCGGACATCACACCAACCCGATCGGAAACGGCAAAAGCTTCCTCCTGGTCGTGGGTTACCATCAAAGCGGTGATACCCTGGTTCTTCAGAATATCGCGCACCTCTAGGCTTAAGCGGCGGCGTAAATCCACATCCAGGTTGGAGAAGGGCTCGTCCAGAAGAATCAGGCTGGGCTCTGGAGCTAATGCCCGAGCTAATGCCACCCTCTGTTGCTGCCCGCCAGACAGTTCGTGGGGGTAACGCAGGCTGTATTGTTGCAAGCCCACTAATTCCAGCATTTTCTCGGCAATGGATTTGCGTTCAGAAGTGGTTTTTTTGCGCAGCCCAAAACACACGTTTTCCCAGATGGTGAGATGGGGAAACAGGGCGTAGTCTTGAAACACCATGCCCAGATGACGTTTTTCAGGTGGAATCAGACTTTGGTTGTTGGAAACTTCCTTACCGTTGAGTTCAATGCTGCCTTTGCTTAACCCTTCAAAGCCAGCAATGGCCCGTAGGGTAGTGGTTTTACCACAGCCGCTTGGCCCCAGCAGGCAGGCGATATCCCCTTTGTTGATGTGAAAGCTTAAATCTTTCACCACGGGGGTGTCGTGGTAATCGCAGTAAACGTTATTCAGTTGCAGCAACGTTTCCAAAGCTACGGTTTCCAGGTACCCAGCAAATATTCCATTAATGCTTTTTGTGCATGAAGTCGGTTTTCGGCTTCATCCCATACTACCGAGCGGGGATCGTCCAGCATATCCTCACTGATTTCTTCACCACGATGCGCGGGTAAGCAGTGCATAAACAGGGCATCTTTTGCAGCGGTATCCATTAATGTAGGGGAAACCTGAAAATCAGCAAAGGCACTGACGCGCTGATTTTGTTCTTCTTCCTGACCCATGCTGGCCCACACATCGGTAACCACTAGATGTGCGTTTTCTACCGCCACTTTGGGGTCGTTGGTGATGGTAACGCGATCGCTGTTGTTGGCTACCAGGGCGGCATCAGGCTCAAAGCCGGGAGGGCAGGCCACATTCAACTGAAAGCCAAATTGTTTGGCTGCGTTGATGTAGGAATGGCACATATTGTTGCCATCACCAATCCAGGCTACGATTTTGCCTTTGATGGAACCGCGATGTTCAATATAGGTTTGAATGTCCGCCAGCAACTGGCACGGGTGATAGGAGTCCGTTAGCGCGTTGATCACCGGCACTTGTGAGTTGCGTGCAAAGGTTTCGATCTTTTCATGCTCGAAGGTTCGAATCATGATGATATCGGTCATGCGAGATAGTACTTTGGCAGTATCCGACACGGGTTCGCCGCGACCCAATTGTGTGTCACGGGGAGAAAGAAAAATCGCACCACCACCGCACTGAATCATGGCGCTTTCAAACGACACGCGGGTACGGGTGGAGGATTTTTCAAATACCATGCCCAGCACTTTATTTTTAAACGGCTCGTATATGACGCCATCGTGCTGCATCTTTTTTAACTCAATGGCACGGTGGAGCAGTTTTTCCAGCGTGTTGGGTTCAATGTCCAGTAGTGTTAAAAAATGCTTGATTGCCATGCTTCTACATCTCGTGAATGTATTTTGATTGAGCGGCTATGGTTGGCTGCCCCAATCTTTAATAATTTTACTCAAGTTCTGAATCAGTGTTTCTGCTTCAGCGTCTTGCATTGTTAATGCGGGTAACAGACGAATCACTTTATCTGCTGTTACGTTGATCAGCAGGCCATTATCTTTGGCCAGGCCCACTAATTCGGCGCAAGGTTTGTTCAGCTCAATGGCTACCATTAAACCTTTACCGCGAATTTCTGCAATGCAATCCACGCCGCTTAGTGCTGCGCTAAAGCCTTCAATCAGTTTTTGCCCCAACTGTTTTGCTCGGGCTGGCAGGTCTTCTTCCACGATGGTGTTGACAACCGTGAGTGCGGTGGCACAACACAGAGGGTTACCACCATAGGTGGAGCCATGATTACCGGGTTGTAACGTTTTTGCTGCTTCGCCTTGGGCCAAACAGGCACCTATGGGCATACCGTTACCTAGGCCTTTTGCTGTGGTGACCACATCGGGCAGAATGCCGGCTTCTTGGTAGGCAAAGTAACTGCCAACGCGACCATTTCCGGTTTGAATTTCATCCAGAATCA
>JBFKSL010000513.1:0-3441 GCA_041626995.1 Ketobacter sp.
CAATATTCAGCAACAGCAAGACGACCGGCTTTACCAGGCCTTGAAAGATTTAATTTGCGATGCAGTAAAAGCGTCTTCAGATAGCAGCATTCAGCACTATTCCGTTCACCAAACCATTATCAAACGTTCCGAGCAATTTCGTTTTCTTGTCGATGAGCAACAGGCCAATTTTTCGATAATCAATAAAGGCGAAAAGATATTTTCGGATATGGATGGAGAAGTAGAGGCACCTACAAAACTGTATGGATTATTTTTTAACAGCAATGTGCCAATTGGTCATCGAGCGGGTATTTTGCTTATTCCGTCAAATAAAGACTGAGGGATTTCTAAAATTTCATAAATGGCACATACCGCATCCAGTAATGTTTGGCATTCCTGCCAACTGGATAGTTGTTTTAACGTTAGCTGTTCTGGATAATATTGTTCTATTATTCGACGCAGTTCTTTCATCTGATCTTCATTTACAATCAATTTCCCGTTCAGGTTCTCTCTCTCCTCTAGTGTCATATTGATTCTTAAACGCAAACAGGCTGGGCCGCCACCATTACGCATGCTCTGTCGTAAATCCATATACTGGGTTTCAGCTATGTTCGCCTTAGGCTTAATTGTATTTTCAATTAAGCTGTGCACTTTTTCCTGCTCTCTACATTCCAATGGCAACAACATTTTCAACACGCCACCTGAACAAGTCACAATCTGACTGTTAAAGAGGTAACTGGATATCGCGTTGCTTAAGCTCAATTCCGCTTCTTGTATTTCTATAATCTTAATACACCCTTCACTGCGCTCCTTAATTTCATCCATTACGTCCTTTTGATTCATAAACGCCAATTCATGACACAACAGCAGACCATCGTGAGACAGGGCTATCACATCATTGTGAAACACGCCCATATCAATTGCTTGGGGATTTTGTTGCAACAGCAATGCATTACGATTATTTAGCTGATTAAGTCGGATTACAGCTTCGCTGGCTTGCTTGGTTTGTCGCGCTGGAAAATTTTTAGTTGGTGATTTTCTCTCGCTATCTCTGCCATAAACAAAAATGTGTAAAGCTTTCTGTTGCTTACCATAAGCAATGCGCATATGGTTGGCTGCACCTTCATCTGAATAAGTGCTCAATGCAGGAAGAGATTCATTCACTTGAAAATGATCTTTATTGGAAAAGACATAGCTTAGCAACGCATAATTTGCAGTGCTTTCCAAACTTCGATGAAGATTGCATATTAAATTAGCGGGTGTAATACACAACTTATGGTGTTTGGTATCACTGCTAGGCGCTACTGTTGCTGCATTAGCGGTCCACATAGAAGACGCCGAGCAACAGGCCGAAAGTAACTGTGGGGCCTGTTTGTAAACGCGATCTAAAACCGCTTGTTCTCTTCCCTGAAATCCCAACTGATGTAACAACCGAAAATTAGGCCTAAGTTGCGGCGGAAGCATGCCCTGCAACACACCTTGTTGTTGCATCCACTGTATTTTTTGTAAGCCTTGTAACGCTGCTTGCTTTGGATTTGCCGGTTTGTTTTTATTTTTTTCACTCGCCACATTGCCAAATGCCAAACCCGCATAATGATGAGTCGGGCCTACCAATCCATCAAAGTTCAGCTCTGTGCTTGTGTTTATTTCCTCAGGCATTCTTCAAGCCCTGGCGGTATATTGGCGGGTAGCTCCGCTTTATCAGCGCCCAAAGTAGCAACGGGGAAAGCACAATAATCTGCCGCATAATAAGCGCTGGGCCTACCGTTTCCACTAATACCGACACCACCAAATGGTGCCTCACTGCTAGCGCCTGTTAACGGTTTGTTAACATTAACAATGCCGGCTCGAACGCGATTCACAAACGTCCTGGCATTACGACTATTATCCGTAACAATGCCCGCAGCCAATCCATATCGAGTGTTGTTACACAGCTGTATCGCCTCATCCAAATCAGAATATCGATAAATGTGTAATACCGGACCAAACAATTCCTGATCATAGTCATGGGCTACTGCCGACATCTCCACTAATGTCGGTGTCATCAAGGTACCATTCGGGTTTAAGTAATGACTTCTTAACAAGATTTTTCCGCCTGAATTTTCTAACTGCTCAATGCCTTGTTGAAGCATAGCCACCGCTTGTGTGTTAATCACTGCCCCCATAAAGGGTTGCGGTTGTAGGCATCCGTCACCCACTTCTAATTTCTCGGTTACCGTTACAAGTGATTCAATAAATTGATCACCCCAGGTTCCGCTGGGCAACAGTAATCTACGAGCACAGGTACAACGCTGCCCACTGCTCACAAAGGCAGAAAATAAAGTAATAAACAACGCTGCGGTTTTGTTTTGCACCTCTTCAATGACTAACGGGTTGTTCCCCCCCATCTCTAATGCCAAAATCTTTTCGGGTTGCCCTGCATATTGCTGATGAAGATAAGTTCCGGTTTGTGCGCTGCCGGTAAATAATATGCCATCCAACTGAGCGCTCTGAGACAAAGCAGTGCCCACAGCTTTATCGCCTTGCACCATATTTAGCACACCTTTAGGCAAACCTGCTTGCAGCCACAGCTCCACAGTTTTTTCTGCTATAGCTGGAGTCAGCTCGCTGGGTTTAAACACAACACAATTACCTGCTAACAATGCAGGAACAATATGACCGTTAGGTAAATGAGCAGGAAAATTATAGGGGCCAAATACAGCCAACACCCCATGGGGTTTATGGTTTACCGTTAGTTGCCCCTGTGCAACCGTTTTTGTATAACTGCCTGTTCGTTGTTCATAGGCCTGAAATGAGATTCGTGCTTTGCCCATCATGGCAGCCACTTCGGTCGCTGCATCCCAAAGGGGTTTTCCGTTTTCCAGACTAATTAACTCGGCTAATTCATCTTTATTTTTCTGAATCAATTTAGTGAATCGTTCAATGTAACCGAAGCGTGACTTTGCTGATAACAGGCTCCACTCAGAAAAGGCGTCACGCGCGGCCATAATGGCATTTTCCACTTGCTTTGCACTTGCGCTGTTTCCCCGCCATAGAATGTGATCATTAACAGGATTAAAAGAAAAAAACTCTTTCCCTTCGCCGAGCACCCATTGGTTATTGATAAACTGTTGGCCCTTCATACATCATCCACCCTGTTCAGTAATACACAATGGGCTTTATCCGTGGTTTCAAGTTGCAGTAAATCCCATGCTTGTGTCACTGTAGTGGGATGAAGAGTATTTTGTTCTGGCATAATCAATACACAACGAAAATCTTCACGTTGGCTATTACTCACAAGTATTGGTAACTCCTGTAACGACTCCACCTGTAATGGCGTTGCTTGATAGCTTTCCCTTATGGCCCTTACTCTATCCACGTAACATTCCAATGTTGGACCGGCGTCGAAAATATCTACGCAACCCTCAAACCGAAAGCCCTCATGTTCCAACAATTTTTTCGCCGGTACTGTTTGATTATGCA
>JBFKSL010000514.1:0-3438 GCA_041626995.1 Ketobacter sp.
CTGGTGGCGGAGTCATAGAGGCTGGCACTATTGGTGCGCTCAGAATAAACGTTAACGCTATGCGAAATAATCGTCCTTTAATACAGTTTCGAGCGAATTGGTATTGCACCCTAGATATTGAAGAAGATTGGCAGTTGCAGGATTGTGGTTGGCGAGTTCAGGTAGACAGTGATACTCCCTTAGATATTAAAATTTCAATGCCGGAAACGGAACAACCTTTTGCAGAGAGAATGGCTGGGTATACTGCTCACAGAGCGGTAAATGCAGTTCCTTTTGTCTGTGCAGCTGATCCAGGAATTCGCAGTAGCTTAGAGCTACCGCAAATTATTGCAAGGCTTAGCGATTAACATTTTATCCAACGCAAACTTCTATCCAACCATCTACTACCTGTACCTCATAGGTCTCGATGGATTTCGTAGCGGGCAAGCACGTTGCTTCACCCGTTTGTAAATCAAACTGCGCACCATGCAGGGGGCAAGTGATTTTGCAGTTGCGAACTCTTCCTGTATGTAGGAACTTGTCCTGGTGAGAACACATGTTAGCAACCGCAAAGAGTTTGCCTTTGGTGTGACACACCAAAACTGGAACACCGTTTATTCTCTTGGCTCGCTTTGAGCCTTCGGGTAATGCGGACAATTCACAAAATTGTGTGAATTGTCCTTTAGTTGAAATGTTACCTTCAATAGTCATAGTAATAATCTAATTTATTCGTTGACGTATTTATCTATTGTGTTTTCAAAGTGACGTATACGGATTTCTTGGTAGTTTCCCAGAGTGATACCTGGCTTGCATGCGGCTTCCAGGCCTTCCTGTTCTAGAAGTAGATTTTCGGTGTCTTGGTCAAGTATGGCGCCGAATCCAGGGTCCATTCCTTCTGCTTCTGTAAATGACTGGTGCTCTTCCAAGCGAACTTCACATGCTGGTTCAGGACGCTCGCCATCTTTCGGAACGGGTCTTAAAAAGAATACTTCATACAAACATTTTCGGTGGTCACCTTTAACAGGCCGGAAGCGATACACCATTGGTAGTGAAATTCCTGGGAATAAAAATGTATTTGGAAACACTGTGTAAGAAAAGCAATCTAACAATTCCGAATCAGAAACATTGCTAAGATCGGTATTAGTGGCTTGTTCGAACATGGATCGCATCATGTCAGCCATACGTTGGCGGGCTGTTTCGCCTTCTTTTAGTTTTCTATCTGCTCCCTCTAATACAGAGCTATCACCAACGGTAAATTGGTCTAAAACATCCTGCTCCGAAATACGGCCTTTTAAATGTGGGCTGACAACGCCTAAGGTAGATATAAACCGGTTTACATGTTCGCCGTACACATCGTATTGGGAGTTTGCGTCTCCATTGGATGGCGCAACTTGAGGGTGTGTTTCTAATACATGGTAAGCTTCCATAAACGCTTCCATGGTCAGCTTCCAGTTTGCGGGAATAACCTTGGTTACGTGAGCCACTATATAACGGTCTTCCAGCTTCCATTTTGTGATCTGGCTCATGGCTTCGGGGCCAATATACTCAGCGAGTGATAGTGTGTCTTTATCCATATTGATGAACACAAAGCCTCCCAAGGTTTCCACTTTGGCCTCGGGCAAACACATTTTTTCTTTTTCAATGTGAGGGAAATCCCAATCGCATACCACATTTTTACAAGAGCCGTCGATGTTCCAGGACCAACCATGAAATGGGCATCGAAATTCGTTAGCACAACCCTCCGTTCCTGAAGCTCTTAATTTTGTTCCCCTGTGTAAACAGGCGTTGTAATAAGCACGAATTTCGTTTGCCGCCACCCGTGTTACGATAAAAGAATAGCGCTCTAAGTCGTAAACGTAATAATCGCCCACTTCGGGAATGTGTTCTTCCCTACATGCAAACTGCCAAGTTTTTTTCCAAAGAGTGTTAAGTTCCTTTTTTGCATAAGCGGGATCGATATAGCGATCGATCGAAACGTCCTTATCGCCTAAGTATTGGTAATTCTCTGAGCGAACCCAATCCGGGGCTTTTGCTCTATCTCGTGCGATTATTTCCTGTGTACTGGGAGCATCAGGGCAACGCGCTTCACCTTTTTTAACTTTCACATGTACATTCATTGGTTGTTCTCCAAAATCTTTTAATGATAAAAACGTTAATCTTGTGAAACGGCGTTTTTGTGAATTGTGCCACCTTTCATGATGAGGTGTAGATTGTTGGCATCAACCACTATGGAAGGGTCTGTGATGGGATCACCATTAACCAGTAGCAGGTCCGCTAGATAGCCTTCTTGAATTAACCCAAGATCGTCAGGAGAGTCGATAGACATTAAGGCGCCGCCATTAGCTGTGGCGCAAACCAGTGCTTCTTGAGCGCTATAGCCGAAGTAGTCGATAAAGAATCCGATGTCCCGCGCATTGGTACCGTTGTGACTCCATGCGAATCCGTAATCGCCACCGATGGTATGACGAATGCCGCGCTTTCGCAGAGCGCTGTGTGTTTCAGAGGACGCTTCCAGTAGGCGATCAATCTGCATTGCACGTGCAATGTCATTGCTCATGTAGGGTTCGGCTTCATAGAGTAGGGTGTGGAATAGGCTCACTGTTGGTGCGACAAAAACACGGTCTTTTGCTTCCTCAAACATGTCGAGAGTTTCTTCATCGGTAAATTCACAGTGATAGAAAACATCGACGCCCGCTTTTAAACATAATTTTGCACCTTCGATGGATCGCACATGAGCGTTAACCCTGCGGCCGTAGGCATGGGCGGTATCCACGGCCATTTTTACTTCTTCATAGGTCATGGGTGTCGTAAACGCAGGAGTGTTTGGGTAGAAAGGGTCACCAGATACATCCAGTTTGATGTTGTCACAGCCTTCACGGCACGCAAGCCGAACCGCTTTACGCATCTCTTCCGGCCCATCCACAATTATGGAAGGTCCACCTGGTCGAGGGTCATGTAAGCGGCTTTCATCTCCCATTGCACCTGTTACTGAGATTTCTACCGAACCTGCTCGTATTCGAGGGCCTTTTAGATTGCCGGCATTAATCTCATTACGAACGGCAACACCTAGGCGCAACTTTGCTTCGGAAGCTCCCCACGCGCTGGTAAAACCCTGATCCAATAGCCTTTCTGCAACACGTGCGGTGAGTAAGGTATGTTCTTCCGGTGGTGGGGTGATCAGGTCCGCCGTTGCCGTTACGTTGTCAAAGGATAGGTGTGCGTGACTTTCTGTCATGCCTGGCATTAAGAACATGCCATTTGCATTGATTACCTTGCAACCTTCTGTTGAGGTTTGGTCGGGGTTTTGACTTACTCGTTTTATGCGATCGCCGTCAATAACCACATCTCCAGAAAATGGATCTGATCCTGTCCCATCAAATATTTTGGCACCCTGTATTAGTATTTTTGTCATGGCTAGCCGGTTGCGCCTCCCTCATTTATTGTCTGTACCCATTATGC
>JBFKSL010000515.1:0-3428 GCA_041626995.1 Ketobacter sp.
AGGGGCAGCCCATTAACGTATTCTGGTAACAGTATTTTCAGTTCAACTGGCAAACTGTATTTTACCCGCACCAAGAGCGCATCCCCGGTTTGGTTGCGGTTGTAGTCATAGCGAAGCGTGCCCGCTGGAAGGATTCCTTCATAATCTGGAAATTCTAACTTTGCCAGTAATGTTTTGTCTGCAGACTCACAGTCTTCATGTGCTTCCGCTGGCATCCAGGTCAACTTGGTTTGCAACAACTGGCCGGCAATGGTTTGACTTACCAACTGCACAGCTCCAGGAGAATAAGGCAGGTGATTAGGGTTTTCTGGCACCACCAACCATTCAAACCCATAGTTTTCAGTAGGATGCAATAACCGATAACGCTCACTGGTATTGATGTTGTCCCACCACCAATCCAGCATCTCTGGACTGACACCTTCCACGGCCTGCTCCACCACAAAAACATCAAACCCTGGCTCTTCCACAGCAATGAAATTACCCACATGGGCCGATACCAAAGGCGCCCCAAGCATGACAGACGCTAGTAATATGGATCTAAACAAACATTTCATAGCTGCCCCTTAATTTAGATGATCTAATCTCTATTCTTAATATTTTGAATTATGCTATACACATGGATAGCATAATTCAAGTGACTTTTAACCAGCTGATTATTAAGAATATAATGACAGCACAATTGGAATAACTCGGCTGAGCGCGACAATAGTGGCTTCAAACTCAAAAAGACAAGGCAGGCAAAGCGCAGAATCTGCGGCCCAAACCCAATTGCAGGTTGTACAGGCAGCCACAAATTTGTTTGCAGATAAAGGGTTTGATTCCACCAGCCTACGAGACATCGCCCAACAAGCACAAGTGACTCACGGCACCCTGCGCCATCATTTCGGCAGTAAATTGGACGTGTGGAAAGCTGTGGCAGACAGAGTGTTAGAACAGTACCAACAAAGCTTGATGCCAGCAGTGATGACAGCCAACCAAGCGGCCAGCCCACTGCACGCCTTTAAAAATATTGTTTCGGCTTTTATTAGTACATCGAATAAAAATCCCATTTACGCAAAGCTGCTTATGCAGGAATGCACCCACAACAATCCACGCTCAGATTACGTTAAACAACATTTTTTGGGCATACATATCTTAATTGAACCTCTGTTTTTGGAAGCGCAAAAAACAAACCCTAAGCTCGAGGTTTTTTCTAATGATTCGTTTTTTTTGGCCTTATTAAGTCTGACTTTCTTCCCTCTATTATTGCCAGAGGTCACCCAGCTACTATCCAATAAACAAGACAGCACATCTATTCAAAATACCGAACAGCTAATTTTAAATATTCTACTAGGTGATTCCTGAACTAAGCCCGTTTAGGACGGATAGCAAAACTGCCACTGGCTTTAAACAGCAGCTTACCTTTTTGAGTAAGAGAAGCTTCGATATGGGCGGTGGATTTTGTGCGCGCCACCAATTCTGCGGTGGCGATCAGCTCGCCCTCTTCCACGGGCAAATAAAAAGCTGAATTCAAGGTAACGGTAGCATAAAACATATCGGTGGCAATGGCTGCCAATAACGCGCCACAAGCATGATCGGCCAAACTTAAACAAACACCACCGTGACCACGGCCAAATTTATTTAAATGGTGGGGGAATACTGTCATTTTCACTTGCGCAGTTTTTTCGGTAGCACCTACAACCTGAATGCCAAACCACTCTGCATAAGGGCTGTTAGGTTTAGTGCCAATCTTAGGATCATCTACAAATAACAAATTACTACTCCAGTTACTACGGGGAGCTAAAGGGGCGTTAAGCATAAATCCCAGCGCCCTAACAAATCAACTTTGTTATTCCTGTTTAATCCAAGGTATGGCCTTCTACCAATACACCTTCGAAAACCAGCTCGTGATAACCCACCACACCAATGATTTTACCTGCATCAATTACAGGTGCGCTGGATAATCCAAATTGATTAAACAATCGCGCGCAGTAACGCACGTCCATATCTGCTGGTACGCTTATGATAGGTTTCGTCATTATTTCATAGATATTTACTCTATCCGCAGCCCTATCCTTTGCCAATACTTTCTTTGCAATATCAGCAAGCAACACGACTCCGTACTCATCATCCTCGTTTCGTTTTTTAACGATCACTAAAGGCGCACGAGCCTCCTTCATTTTTATCAAGGCGTCTTTAACTGTCATCAGACCGTCCACCTCAATAAAACTCTGATTCATTACATCTCGGGTTTTCACCACAACTCGCTCTGGCTCACTCATAGCTCATTCTCTACTTTTTTAACCAATGTTTGTATTTGATGGGAAACGCCAATGGCATCTTCCACATCGATTTGCACAGCGATACCCGTTCCCGGGCTGGTATCAAACTCACCCACTTCACCAATGGTTTCCAAAATATGTCGACTCAAGTGCTCTTCAACCAACAGCAGAAGCACATCTCTTTGCGTCTCTAAGGAAAGGCCAAAAAATGTCTTGCTCTTTTTCACCCCTTCGCCACGGGCATTATTTATGATGGTTGCACCAGTGGCACCTGCTTTTCGAGCTGCCTTCATCACCTTGTCGGTTTTGTCGTCTTCAACAAACACCAACAGCAATTTAAAATGCATAATATTTCCTCTTTTTAACCACCCTTATTCATCAGCCGTACTGCTTTTAGCATTTCTGTTTTCTAAAAATTCTGTAATTTGCGCATAGGCCATCACTGTCATCATGGGAAATAAACTGGCAAAAGCGATTAAGCCAAAACCATCAATCAGTGTACTTCTTCCAGGAACGGTATCCGCCAATCCCAACCCTAGAGCTGCCACCAAAGGCACCGTCACCGTCGAAGTGGTTACACCACCAGAGTCATAGGCCAGCGGCACAATAAGCTTGGGAGCAAAACAGGTTTGTATTACCACCACAATGTAACCAGTAATGATAAAGTAATGAATAGGCACGCCGGTAACAATACGAAAAGTGCCAAGGGAAATACCGACAGCCACACCGATAGCAACTGAGATTCTTAACCCCCACACACCAATGGAGCCACCAGATACCTCGTTAGCCTTTATGGCCACAGCAATCAGGGAAGGTTCTGCTATTGTAGTGCTAAAACCAATGGCAAAAGCAAATATGTACACCCAATAATAATCGAACCATTGCAGTGCTGTGGCGCTTACATGTTTTGCTTCAGCAATAAAAGCAGGATCCGTAAGCTGCTGCGCCATTAACTTACCAAGTGGAAATAATGCCCGCTCCAAACCCAACAAAAAAAGAGATAAACCAATCAAGACATAGGCAAAGCCTATTAGTACCTTCTTTAAGTTGGGAATGGTTTTTCGAATCACAAAAAGCTGAAAGCCAAACAATATGGCCAAGATGGGCAGCACATCTTTTATCGTGGCCAAAGTAACTTGAAGCAGATCTTGCAGAAGTTCTAACATG
>JBFKSL010000516.1:0-3427 GCA_041626995.1 Ketobacter sp.
GGTATCTGATCACCATCCGCAATATTTAAATCAAATGTGGTCGATGGCGCTGCCACCATAAAGCGAACACCATGGTGCCTAGCGAGAACAGCCAGGCTGTAGGTGCCAATTTTGTTGGCCACATCACCGTTAGCGGCAATACGATCCGCCCCCACGATCACCCAACTCACCTTGCCTTGCTTCATTAAGGTGGCAGCGACGGAATCGGCAACCAGGGTGACAGGGATCTGATCTTTCTGCAGCTCCCATGCCGTAAGGCGGGAACCCTGCCACCAGGGTCGAGTTTCGTCAGCATACACTTGGTCAATTATGCCCTGCCCAAAGGCACTGCGAATGACACCCAGCGCCGTTCCATACCCCCCTGTGGCCAGGGAACCGGTATTACAATGGGTAATTACGCCTTTCGCACTCAAACCAGCGCCAGCGATCACGCCAGCACCAAACTGCCCCATGGCCTGGTTAGCAGCCAAATCATCCTGATGAATCTGACTCGCCACCGCAAGCAACTGCGCAATGGGGTCTTCATCATCGGTGAGTTGTTGCACAGCCTGCTTCATCTGATCCAGAGCCCAGAACAGATTCACCGCCGTAGGCCTGGATGCCGCAAGGGCATCAAAATCCTGTTGCAGATTCTGTTGCCACTCATAGGCATTCTGCTGACGCCGGTCACGTGCAGCGATCACCACGCCATAGGCCGCGGTTATACCAATGGCTGGCGCGCCTCTTACCACCATATCGCGAATGGAATCCACCACCGCTTCCACATCGGGATGATCAATCCACACCTCTTCCAACGGAAGCTTACGTTGATCCAATAGCCATAACCCGTTATCGCGCCACTCAATGGCGCTGACCACTTGCGCTTGCGTCATGCTTTTTGTCCTAGCCATAAAAAGCGCGATTATACGTGGCCAGCGAATGGGAAAACAGACAAGCGGCTGGACCGTGCCAGTAATTTGTGGAGGAATTTTTATTATCACACCAAACAGGAGTAAGATTGCGCCATCGTAACTCTTTGGCGGACAACCGGTTATGTCTGAAAAACAACAAGTTGATACCCTGATCCACGCCCGCTGGGTGCTCACCGTGGATAGCAACCGCAGCATTTTAGAAAACCAAAGCATTGCCATCCAAAAAGGCAAAATCCTGGCAATCGAAAGCCGTGATCAATGCAGCTACCAAAGCGATAACCAAGTGGAGCTGAGGGAGCACGTGATCATGCCTGGCCTGATCAATGCGCATGGCCACACCCCCATGACCTTGTTTCGTGGCTTAGCCGATGACTTGCCATTGATGGAATGGCTCAATGACCACATTTGGCCAGCAGAGGGCCGCTGGGTAGATGAGGCCTTCACCCTGGAGGGAGTAGAGCTAGCCATGGCGGAAATGATTCGCAGCGGCACCACCTGCTTCAGTGATATGTATTTCTTTCCCAACGTGGTTGCCAAAGCCGCGGCAGCGGCACATATGCGCTGTCAAATTGCCTTCCCCATTTTGGACTTCCCAAGCAACTGGGCCAGTGGAGCCGATGACTATTTGCGCAAAGGCTTGCAGCTGCACGACGACTACCGTAACCACGAACTGGTCAATATCGCCTTTGGCCCCCACGCCCCTTACACGGTTTCTGACGAGCCCCTACAAAAGGTTTCCACCATGGCAGTGGAAACCAATATGTGTATACAGATCCATCTGCAT
Source organism: Ketobacter sp. (assembly GCA_041626995.1). Taxonomy (GTDB): domain Bacteria; phylum Pseudomonadota; class Gammaproteobacteria; order Pseudomonadales; family Ketobacteraceae; genus Ketobacter. The sequence goes on from JBFKSL010000516.1 coordinate 1,696, forward strand.
GAAACCACCCATGAGGTAGAAGAAGCGGTTAAGCAAACCGGAAAACGTCCTATTCAGCGTTTAAACGACTTGGGTTTGCTAACCCCACAAACTCAAGCGGTACACATGACGCAGCTGAAAGATGACGAGATCGCCCTACTGGCAGAAACGGGCACCCATGTGATCCACTGCCCGGAATCCAATTTAAAATTAGCCAGCGGTTTTTGCCCTGTAGACAGGCTTTTAAAAGCTGGCGTAAATGTAGCACTGGGCACCGATGGTGCTGCCAGCAATAACGATTTAGACATGATGGGCGAAATGCGCACGGCTGCTTTACTTGGCAAAGGTGTCGCCCAAGACCCTTCTGCCGTGGCCGCCCATGAGGCACTGGCCATGGCCACCATCAATGGCGCAAAAGCGTTGGGCATCGACCACATCACTGGCAGCGTAGAGACAGGCAAAGCAGCAGACTTAATCGCCATCAATATGTCCGACATTTCCTGCCAGCCCCATTATCACCTGGAATCACAGCTGGTTTACGCCACCCCAGCCCACCAGGTAACTGACTCCTGGATTGCGGGCAAGCGCGTTATGGAAAACCGCAAACTGACCACCGTAGATATTGATACGGCTTTAGCAAACGCCATTGAGTGGAAACAAAAAATTCAACAGGCAGACGAGGCGCCTAAATGAGCAACGTTGACCAAACAGAAATTGCCAAATTCGAATCCATTGCCAACAAATGGTGGGATCTTGAAGGTGAATTCAAACCCTTACACGACATAAACCCACTACGCTTGAATTACATTAATGAGCGAGCATCACTGGCAGGAAAAAACGTTCTGGATGTCGGCTGTGGTGGCGGCATCTTAAGCGAAGGATTAGCACAACGAGGCGCACAGGTTACCGGCATCGACATGGGAGAAGCCAATCTGCAAGTTGCCAAAGAACACGCCGAAACCCAGGGTTTGGAAATTGCTTATCAGCACATATCAGTAGAGGATTTAGCTGCTAAACAACCCGCCCGCTACGACGTGGTCACCTGCTTGGAAATGCTGGAACATGTGCCAGACCCCGCTTCCATTGTGCAAGCTTGTGCAACCTTGGTAAAACCCGGCGGCCATCTCTTTTTTTCCACCATTAATCGCAACCCCAAATCCTACGCCATGGCGATCGTTGGTGCAGAATATGTATTAAACCTAGTACCGAGAGGCACTCACGATTACATGAAATTTATTAAACCCTCAGAGCTATCGCGCTGGGCTCGCGCCGCACAACTGAATGTAAAAGACGTGAGCGGCATGAGCGTAAACCCACTGAATATGACGTTCAAAATCACGCAAGACGTGGACGTAAATTATTTTATGCACTGCAGTAAAAGCGACTAAGCCATGATACCCAGCCACCCTATTGAAGCCGTTCTATTTGACCTGGACGGCACGCTAATTGATACCGCACCTGATTTTGTGCATGTGGTCAACGAACTTCGTCAGCAGAAATCCATGGAGCCGTTACCATTTGAAGCCGTTCGCCAGCAAGTTTCCAATGGCGCTCGCGCTTTAGTGGCGTTAAGTTTTGGTAGCGAGGAAACCAACTCAGAGTTCCCTCAACTTTTGGAAGCGTTATTAAATCTTTATGAACAACACCTGGCGGTAAAATCAAAACTGTTTGAAGGTTTAGAACAGACTCTAACCCTGCTGGAACAACGCAATATTCCCTGGGGCATCGTCACCAATAAACCGAGCCGCTTTAC
>JBFKSL010000517.1:0-3426 GCA_041626995.1 Ketobacter sp.
CTCTCGCGGCAACAGGGTTACACGTGGCGTATTGTTAAAGATAAGCCGCAAATGCTTCACGGTTTGATCTTGGGATAGCCCCTTTCGCTTCACCACATTTTTGGAAACCATCTGAATAGCTTGGGATTGGATACTCATTGAATTACCTTTTTTATTTAGTTTTTGTGGCGCTTGATCAGTTTCTTCCCGTCACTTAGGTCATATTATCGCCTACCATTACACTATATAATGTTACATAGTGTTGTGCTACATTAAATTTCAGCTTGATTAGCGAATATATTCGGCACAATTTCCGAGCTGCCTTAGGTTAGCTCGCTCAAACAAACCAAGAACTAGATACCGGGAAGAACAATCTATGAGTCAGTATGTGGACGTATTAATCATCGGAGCAGGGTTATCAGGAATTGGCGCTGCAGCCCACCTGCGCCGCAAGTGTCCAGGCAAAACCTTCGCCCTGCTGGAACGCCGACAATCCGTGGGCGGAACCTGGGATTTATTCAAATACCCCGGCATCCGCTCCGATTCCGATATGTTCACATTGGGCTACAACTTCAAACCCTGGGTGCACGAGAAAAGCATCGCCGACGGCGCTTCTATCCTTAACTACATCAAAGAAACGGCTGAAGAATACGCCATCAACAAACACATCCACTACGGTTTGAAAGTGACTGCGGTGGACTGGACCAGCCGCGACGCCAAGTGGAGAGTAACCGCCCTATGCGAACAAACCGGCGAAGAACAAGTTTTTACCTGTTCATTCCTAATGGGATGCACCGGCTATTACAACTACGATAAGGGCTACACCCCCACCTTTCCGGGCATAGAAGATTACAAAGGAGAAGTTGTTCATCCACAAAAATGGGATGACTCCATTGATTACTCCGGCAAAAAGGTCGTGATCATCGGCAGTGGCGCCACTGCGGTGACTTTGCTGCCTTCAATGACCGATAAGGCCGCGCACGTCACAATGCTGCAACGCTCTCCTTCCTACGTGGCATCGGTGCCGGAGAAAGACCATATCTCCATCGCCCTGCGCAAATTCCTGCCCGAAAAAGTGGTTTATCAAATGGCAAGGGTGCGCAATGTGGGTATTCAACGGGGCGTTTATGAATTATCCAAGAAAAAGCCAAAAGCGGTACGCCGCTTGTTACTGGCAGCCGTTCGTCGTCAGCTAGGTGACAACGTTGATATGCAGCACTTCCAACCCAAATACAATCCGTGGGACGAGCGACTTTGCGCTGTTCCAAATGGCGACCTGTTTAAAACCTTGCGACAAGGCAAGGGATCGGTGGTAACCGATAAAATCGATACCTTCACCGAGAAAGGTATTTTATTGCAGTCAGGAAAAGAACTGGAAGCGGATATGATCATCACCGCCACCGGTTTGGAGATGCAGATCTTTGGCGACATCAAACCAACAGTGGATGGCGAAACCGTAAAAATCTGCGACAACCTTACCTACAAAGGCGCGCTGATCAGCGGTATGCCGAACTTCTCTATGACTTTCGGTTACACCAATTCCTCTTGGACATTAAAAGCCGACATGGTTGCAGAGTACTGCTGCCGTCTGATTAATTACATGGATAAAAAGAAGATTCCTTTCTGCGTGCCCGAAGCCAAACCAGGTGATACCTCAGACCAGCCGTTCCTGGATTTGCAATCCGGCTATGTGATGCGAGCCAGGGATCGCTTGCCACGACAAGGTACCGGCGGCCCTTGGAAGGTTGTGCAAAACTACTTCCATGATATTCCCATCCTGCGCTATTCGCGTTTGAACGATGGGGTTCTTAGGTTTGCTAAGAAAGATACGCAAACCGTGGCAAGTTTGAAGTTCAGTTGATCATTAGTATTTGATAAACAGACTGCAATCTCCCTTTTTTTAAATTACGGTTAAAGCTGGGGAGATTGCTTTCACGAATTGAGTTTGCTGGTCGTTTTTAACAAAGCCAGGGTATAGGCCGGTTACGAAAGTGGCGCTTGTGGATCGCGCAAGCCCGCTAACGCAACTGACGCACTTTGAATGTACGGCCTTTTAATTTTCCTTCGCTGATTTTTTTCAGAGCCTGCTTCACCACCGTGCGCTTCACCGCAACGTAGGCATGCAGGTCGAAAATTTGAATTTTCCCGACGTCTTTGCCCTCGATTCCTTTGTCACCGGTGAGGGCACCCAGAATATCCCCAGGGCGCAGTTTTTGTTTCTTGCCTCCATCAATCTGCAAGGTGGTCATCACCGCAGCTTTAATAGGTTGATCCAGCAATCCCAACGGCGGCAAGGTTTTGAAAACCTGCTCCTGATCCAAAAAGTGCCCCAGCCGCTCAACCCGATGGGCTTCCTTTTCGCTGAACAAAGTACAAGCCAATCCTGTGCTGCCGGCGCGCCCGGTGCGGCCAATGCGATGAACATAGACTTCCGTTTCTCGCGCCATGTGATAGTTAATCACCATCGACACATCTTCAATGTCCAAGCCGCGGGCCGCCACATCGGTCGCCACCAGCACCACTGCACTTTTGTTGGCAAAACGCACCAGGGTCTGGTCTCGGTGTTTTTGCTCCAGATCCCCGTGTAAGGCCACGGCACTGAAACCACAGGCTTTCAATTGGTCCGCCACTTCCTGGGTTTCCACTTTGGTATTGCAGAACACGACGACCGATTCTGGTTCATGGTGTTGCAGAACCAGACGCAGAGCCGTCATACGCTGAGCATCTGATTCCAGTTGATAAAAAATCTGTTGGATACTGGTATCGTCATGGGTGGATTCCACTTCAATACGCAGCGGATTTTTTAAAATCCGTTTCGCCATGGTCTCAATCTGTTTGGGAAATGTGGCGCTGAACAACAACGTCTGCCGCTCGCCCTGCATGTATTCCACGATGGCATCCACCGCCGGCTGAAAACCCATATCCAGCATGCGGTCCGCTTCGTCCAGGACAAAGGTGTTTACGTCATCCAGCTTCAGAGTGCCTTTGCGCAGATGCTCTTCCACCCTGCCCGGTGTTCCCACAATTATATGCGCGCCGTGTTCCAGTGAACCTATTTGAGGCCCAATGGGCATACCGCCACACAGAGTCAGCACTTTGATGTTATGAATCGCACGTGCCAGCTTGCGGATTTCCTTGGCCACCTGATCCGCCAGCTCCCGAGTCGGACACAATACCAGCGCCTGTACCCGAAAACGCTTTACCTCCAGCCGTTGCAACAAACCAAGGCTGAAAGCGGCGGTCTTACCGGAACCCGTTTTTCCCTGGGCGATGACATCCTGGTTATTGAGAATGGCGGGCAGGCTTTGTGCCTGAATCGCCGTCATTTCGGTGTAACCGAGCGTGCCTAGGTTATCTAGCAGTTGCGGTTTCAAACTTAATGATGAAAAACTGCTTTGACTCAAAGCAATAGCCCTCTTGATGTCGGCGTGGGGATGGTTCAAGGGA
>JBFKSL010000518.1:0-3425 GCA_041626995.1 Ketobacter sp.
ACGCAACCAAGGGATTGGCTGCAACGACACTAGCCGGTCTAAGCCGGGCAATGACGGGCAACCCCCTCACCTCTATAATAGTAGGAATTTTATCACTCTAATTTCTCAACCCAATTAAGGTCATAGGAACGGCACATGATGGCGACCATAGAACTCGAAAAAGCCCCTTCAACCATGAGCTTGTATTACCGAGCTGTTACCAGCAAAAAGCCGGGCAAAATGAAAGGTGAGACCCTACCTACCATTAAGGCCCATCTGCGCCAGGTCACCGCCGACCTGAAGAAGCTAGCGGAATACCGCAAAGTGTGCGGGTTTGGCAACTCTGGCAGCATGCCCATCACCTACCCGCACATGCTGGCCTTTCCTCTGCACATGGAAATTCTGGTAAACCCATTATTCCCCTTCCCATTATTAGGCTTGGTTCACGTACGCAACGAGATCACTCAATACCGCGCCATTGGAAACCAGGAAGCTCTGGATATTGAGTGCGAACTGACTGGACCAGAAGCCGTAGGCAAAGGCTTGGAATTCAGCATTATTACCCGCATCAGTGTCGACGGTAAGCTGGTTTGGGAAAGCGTAAGCACCAACCTATTCCGCTGCAAAACCGATGTAGAAGAAAGCAAAGAGAAAAAACAAGACGACTTTAGCGCCGACAATATGGACTATTGGGATGTACCAGAGAACATAGGCCGCCGCTATGCGAAAGTATCGGGTGACTCCAACCCCATTCATCTGCACGCCATGACCGCCAAACTGTTCGGTTTCCCCCGTGCCATTGCCCACGGCATGTGGAGTAAAGCCTACGCCTTGGCCAAACTGGAAGACCAACTGCCCAAAAGCCCGTTTAAAGTGAGTGTAGCCTTTAAGTTACCTGTGCTACTTCCCAACAAAGTGCAATTTTCCTCATCCAATACGGGTGACACCATCGAGTTTCGCCTGAAAGACAAGAATGGCGAAAAGCCACACTTGTCTGGTTCTGTTCAAACGCTGTAATCCCTCCTGCCACCGCTTATGGCGGTGGCAAACTTCTTACTGGCGAAACTCCCTGTTACCATAGAGTTATGGAAGAAGTCAGCCAGTTACTCATCATATTCGGGGGGCTATTTCTCATCAGCTTGGTGATGAGCCCCATAGCAGCGGCGTTTAACATTCCCCGTGTGACCCTACTGATACTAAGCGGCATAGCCCTTGGCCCTCAGGGCCTCAATATGCTTAATGGATTGAGTGAAACCTGGTTCCCTTTTATTGCTGATATCACACTATTGATCATTGGTTACCTTTTGGGTGCGCGCCTAACCAAAGAGTATCTACAGCGATATATCGGCGGCGTACTGACTGCTTCCATCGTCATTACCTTTACCACTGTTGCCATCGTAGCTGGCGGTTTATTGCTAGCAGGCTTTTCCATTGAGGTTGCCTGCCTATTGGGTGCAATTGCTGCGGCAACCGATCCAGCAGCAACATTAGATGTGGTAAACCAACGAGCTCGTGTAAGTAGTTTCGGCAATCTGTTGGAAGGCATTGTAGCCATGGATGATATTATTGGCTTACTGGTGTTCAGCCTTGTTTTAGCAGCATTGGGTTTAACCAATGGCCACAACGGCCTGTGGCAACCAATACAGCATATGCTTTGGGATATTTTTGGTGCAATAGCCTTGGGGGCACTGATCGGTGCTGTTTTAGCGTATCTATTGAATAAGCGAAACCCAAGCAAATCAGTGATTGTAGAATCGTTAGGCTTTATATTTTTGTGCGGAGGCTTGGCTATCAGCCTGGAAGTTTCCTTTATACTGGCCGCCATGAGTATGGGGCTGGTGGTGGTCAATCGAGCCAACGCCACTGCCGATCATCTGCATGAAATAGAAGAGTTAGAACAACCTTTTTTAGTTTTATTTTTTGTCATGGCTGGAGCCACCTTAAATATTGAAGCCGGCACGGCCATTGGAATCGCCGGTTTGTTATTTATTGGTTTACGCACCCTCGGCCGCTATATTGGCGGATGCCTGCTACCTGCCACGCCACAATTAAAAGGACAACGACGTTGGCTAGGGGTTTCCTTGCTACCTCAGGCAGGTGTGGCTATGGGCATGGCATTAGTTGGCGCCAACGCCTACCCTGAACATTCAGAGATACTATTATCTGTGGCGATTGCCGCCACGATTGTATTCGAAATCGTTGGCCCCATTATTATCAGTATTGCCTTAAATAAAACAGAAAAGCACTCTACTCAGTGAACCAACCAACACCAGCTATCCAATTGGCAGAAAACTACCATATAGACAACTTCACAGTGCTGTTAAATCAGGTTTATACCTGCTATCAAGACCTACTTAACCCAGATGAAATCGCCCTATATAAAAAGTTTCACAGTCTAAGCCAGAATAGCAAAAGCCTATATGTTCGCCTGCTCACACGTAAAGGACATTGTATTCGCAAGGATAAACTAAACTACAAAGACATTGGCAACCTGAATAGCAGTCTTGAACAATTAAAAGATGCTGGATTAATACTTATCAACATTGAAACAGATCAAGCTTTACTTTTACCCCTACTTACCAAATCAGAACTAATAACATCCTTTCCCGTAACCAGCGCCCATTCCTATCGAAAACCGGATCTTATTGAAAAAATTGCAATCGAGTATTCAAAAGAACACATCTTTTCAACGCTGACATCAAAGCATCAGTATATTAGCGTTTTATTGAAAGAGGCTTTTCGAACCTACCTATTGTGTTTTTTTGGCAACACCCATCAAGACATGAGTGAATTTGTTATTACCGATTTAGGACACGTGCGCTATGAACCCTATACATTGTGCGCTGACATGCGCTTTTATCAGCATCGAGATCAAATCGACACGCACAAGCACTACCATAACTTGCGTGAGCATTTGCAACAAAAAGAAATCAAAAGTAATTCAAGAGAACTCACTACCATTGCAAACCAGCTGCTTCCACCCTCTAATCATTTGGGACTACAACGACGCTATGAAAAGTTAATGATAACCATCGCCCGACAATTGGAAAGGTTTGGAGAGATGAGCATCGCCCTGGAGCTTTATCAAAAAGCCAGCATGCATCCATCACAGGAACGTCAGGCACGAATTCTAAAAAAACAAAAGCAACCGAACAAGGCGCTGGATATCTGCAAGAACATCCTTGAGCAAAATCAGCATCCAGAGGCCATAGAGTTTGCCTTCCGCTTCGGCGTTCAACTAGCAAAGCAGTTAAATTGTAGTTTTCCTAAACGCACCCTCCCAGACATAGCAGAACATACACTTATCATCCCAAAGCTAGATCAAGCTGTTGAGCTGCAAGTAGCTCAGCACCTGAACCATACCAACTCACCTTGTTTTTACGTGGAAAATAGCCTTTTCTGTAGCCTATTTGGTTTGTTGTTTTGGGATATTATTTTTACACCTA
>JBFKSL010000519.1:0-3408 GCA_041626995.1 Ketobacter sp.
CGCCTACGATAACCACATCGGTTGATTGGTGTTGCGATTTAGATTGAGCCATTAAACTTACCCCCTGATTACTGCTTTTAATCGGTATTAGGCCGCCACCATCCACCAACAAATCTTTTCTACATGAACTCACGAGGCAGCCAAAAACAGAACCCGCTGGTTCTATTTTTATAATGATACAGATTAATCCATCATGAAATTGATTTAGATCAACAGAAAATAATGAAGTTAAAAACATTTTTAACATAAGAGAAGTGTATTTTTTGTAGGCGAACAAAATAAAAAAAGGAGCCACCACGTTTATAAACGCAACGACTCCCAACCCAACATTTTTATTTAATCAGTCGGCTAAAATTAAGCAAAAATAAATGGCAAATATGAATAACTAGCTTGTATTCATGATTTTTATCCTGCTTTTATTCTGTTTTGCTTTTTGTTTATTTTAATTAACTGGCAAGGCTTTCCTTTAAGGGCAATACATGATGATGAATGTCGCTGGTTACTTCATCTGCGCAGTCCATTCCACTTTTGCAAGCTAGTTCAGTGCCAACGCCTCGTGCGTGACCGCCGCAATCACCAGCGATGTATAAGCCGCGCACTGGCGTTCGATGGGCAGGTCGTTTTAATCCCACCTGATTTGGCGTTTGGCTTGTGGTAATGGCAGAACCATTGCTTTTTCCAATCCAGGCTGCCAAGGTTCTTACTGACCAGGTATCATAAAACAGAATATTTTTTTTCAGATTAGGAACCATTTCATATAACGCATTCATCATGCCGTCGATCCATTGCTGCTCGCCATCCTTTAACTCAATATCTAAAGTGGGCGCAACTGCTACAGCAGTAATTATCTGACACCCTGGTGGTGCTAATGAAGGGTCATAGTTGGTTGGTACGGGAGCATAAATGGGAACAAAGCCGCTAAACTTACCATGTTCTAAAGATCCCATTGCTTCCTGCAAAAAATTACTATTGATTCTGTTGTCCATTTTGAGTGGTGTTCCACCCACTAATGATCCAGCATCAATCACCGGTTTTTTAATAGCAATTTTTGCTTGAACAGCGGTCCATGACGGTTTTATTCCCTTTGTACGCTGTACATAGGGTTTCGGAAAGTGTGATTCTCCCACTAACGCAGATACGGTATCTGCCAGTGATGTGGTGCTGATGACAGCGCGTGTTTTAATGCGTTCGCCGCCGCGTAGAATAACAGCGCTTACTTGGTCATTTTCCACTTCGATTTTTTTTACCCCGGCTTTCATGCGTACTGTGGCGCCATATTTTTCTGCGCCGGATAAAAATGTTTTTGGAATGGCAACGGCTCCGCCTTTGGGATAGCCCAGATTCATTTCCATAATAAATTTTTGCAGATTCCAAATGGACTCACCTGCGGAGGCTTCCCAAGGCGGTAATATAAAAAACAAACCAAGCAATAAGCCAAACATGGACCGCACTTCATCATTCTTTGTGAAACGCAGCATATATTCTTCAACAGTAACGTTGTTGAGCGCTTCGATTTCGTGGGGTTTCATTTTTACGATGTCAATCATTAAACGCGCAATACCGTAATATTGCAGTGGTGAAATACGTGCCTGCCATGCCATTACCGGAGCAATAGCTGCGCGTCCCAATAGGTTTTGTGGGATTTTGACATCAACACCCATACCTTTTAGGTGAACGGTATTGGGAGTATGGCGAAACTCCAATGGTTCACCCATTCCCAAGCGTCGTGTTAGCTCACCGAACGGTCCTTTGTTACCCCGTATAAAAAGATGCGTGCCACAATCCATTTGAAAGCCATCTTTTTCGTAGTACGAACAGGCGCCACCTGGTCTTGGGTTTTTTTCTAAAATTAGTGTTCTTAATCCGTTCAGCGCACAAATTGCCCCTGCTGCAGATCCGCCCATACCGCTGCCGATCACGACAACATCCCAGTGTTGCTCCGGTTTTTTTATTAGTTTCATGGGGTTTCTCCGCTATTTACATTGCTGTGTAGTTCGGCCCGTCAGAACCTTCTGGAGCGTGCCATTGGATATTCTGTGCAGGGTCTTTGATGTCACAGGTTTTGCAGTGCAAACAGTTTTGCGAGTTTATTTGCAGCTGTGTACTACCATTTATTTTGACCAATTCGTAAACGCCAGCGGGGCAGTATCGTTGAGCTGGTTCGGCAAATTTTGGAATAGTAATTTGCTGGGGAATGGCATCGTTCAGCAAATGTAAATGGGAAGGTTGATTGTCTTCATGATGGGTACTGGACAGAAAAACTGAATCCAAGCGCTGAAAACTCAAGCGACCATCGTGTTTTGGGTAAGATATTGGTTTGCTTTTGTGGGCCGATTTTAAGCTGGAGTGATCAGCTTTGCGGTCACGAATGGTTAGGGGTAATCGCCCATTGAAAATATTTTGATCTACAAAGTTGTAACCCGAGCCAAACGCAACACCAAAAGCATGCATGGCGGAACCAAAGTTACGACTTGAGTAGAGTTCCTTGTGTAGCCATGAGTTGGTCATTCGCATGGTGAAATCTTTGGGCTCTTTAGGTGGTATGGCATTTCGCAATGCAGCTACTAATGTTTCTGCTGCCAATAATCCAGACTTTATGGCTGTGTGTGAGCCTTTAATTTTGCTGAAGTTCAATGTGCCAGCATCACATCCCACTAGTATTCCACCAGGAAAGGTCATCTTGGGTAACGAGTGCCACCCCCCTTTTGATACTGCACGTGCGCCATAACCCATTCGCTCACCGCCTTCCAGTACTTGGCGAAATAAAGGGTGTAGCTTTAAACGTTGAAATTCCTCATAGGGGCTAAGATACGGATTGGCGTAGTTAAGATCGGTAATTAATCCAACCCATACCTGGTTTTGGGCAGCGTGGTACAGAAAAAATCCACCGCTGGCACCATTTTGCAGTAGCGGCCAACCAGCGCCATGGATGACTTTGCCTTGTTGATGCTGTTGCTCGGGCACTTGCCAAATTTCTTTTATACCCAAACCATAGTGCTGTGGATCTTTTCCTGCGTTTAATCCATAGCGGCGAATAATTTGTTTGCCCAAATGGCCACGGCACCCTTCCGCAAATACCGTATAGCGTGCACGCAGTTCAATGCCGGCTTGAAAGTTTTCTTTTTGTTTTCCCTTTCGATCTAGGCCTTTGTCGCCAGTAGTAACTCCTGCCACGCGACCACTGTCGTCATACAACACTTCGTTTGCAGCAAAGCCGGGAAAAATATCAACGCCTAAAGAATCCGCTTGTTGCGCCAGCCAGCGGCACAGGTTGCCCAGGCTGACGATGTAATTGCCTTGGTTGTGCATGGTTTTGGGAATGGCGAAGCTTGGCGTGTTGACACTATGTTTGGCATTCAATAGAAAATGCACTTCATCCTGAGTTACTGGTGTGTGCAATGGCGCACC
>JBFKSL010000520.1:0-3377 GCA_041626995.1 Ketobacter sp.
CGCCCGTCTCATTTTTTTATCTTCTAAGGAAAAGCCCAGAGGACGAATCAAATGTAATTGCATGCCCGTGTTGGCGCATAAGCGGATGATATTCCCAGTATTTGGTGGGATTTCTGGCTGATACAGAACAATATGAAGCATAAATATGAGTACTAACGCTTTGCTTAAGGGGTTAAAAAACTGATTAAAAAATGCGCCTAACTTAGTGATATCTATCACCATTTAGAAATAGTCGTCTACTCTTTGTTTAGATGGGCAGTAATCCTCCAAACTTGGGTAGGGTAATGAGTAGTTGGCTGAACAAACTGATTGGCAGCAGTAAAAAAGAAACCGATAGCGTTCTGGGAATCAATTTAAGCCCCGAGCATGCATCCTGGTGCTTGGTGAAAAAAGTGGGCAATGAGTTTTTGGCTCAAGCCAGTCATTCCGTTCAGCAAGCGTTTTCTTCCCCATTAGCTGCATTTCAAGGTTTGATTGAGAGTGCCACTCTTCCAAAAGCCCCTTGCCATATCTGCTTGGATCACAGCTATTACAACATGTTGTTGGTGGATGCGCCAGATGTGCCCGATGACGAGTTGGCGGAAGCAGTGAAATGGAAAATTAAAGATCTGATCACACAAGATGTTGAAAACGTGGTGGTGGATGCATTTCGCTTACCCCAGGATGCTTATCGTGGCCGTATGAATATGTTGTATGTGGCGGTGACGGAAATGGGGCTGGTGCAACAGTTGGTTGATGAGTGTGATAAAGCAGATCTGTCATTGCAATCCATTGGTGTGAATGAACTGTCCATGGCAGCGCTGTGTCGTCGCGTGGTTGCAGAAAATGATGTGAGCGCTGCTTTTCTCTATATGAATGGCAATAGTGGCACCATTAATTTGATTGAGCAGGGGTACTTATATTTAACCCGCTCCATCGACTTGGGCAGTGCCGCTGGCACCTTCTCCGGCAATTTGGACTTTCAGCAAGACCCAGTGGACAACGTGGCGTTAGACGTGCAGCGTTCGTTGGATTATTACGAAAGTCAGCTGGGTAAGTCTGGTGTTAATACATTGTATTTGGTGGTGGCGGATGAGCAGCACAAAGCATGGTGTGATGGTCTTACGGAAAGGCTGCCGGTAAAAGCCCAATTGTTTGAGTTGGATGGGTACGAAGGTAATGCCATAAGCGGCGAAATGGGCATTGTCGCCCCCGCTTTGGGTGCTGCGCTGGGAGGCTTTTATGAGTCAGCTTAGCCAGCGTATCAATTTCTATAAGGACAGTTTCCGAAAGCCGGTTATTAAGCTCCCGCTGCAAAAGATGATGGGCGTGTGGGCTGCTGTCTTTGTGCTTTTGTTCGTAGTGAGTGTGCTCGACAGCATGCATACCTACAATGAAAAGAATGCACTGAGTCAAATGGAGCAGGCACGAGACAAAATGGAAGCCTCCATTGCTAAGTTGCAACAACGTGTTGATGCCTTGGTGTTGGATAAAAACCTGGAACAACAGGAAAAGCGCCTGCGGTTGGGCTTACAAAGCAAGCGCAGTTTTCTCCAGGACCTTCAGCAACAAGGCGATACCCATCAGGTGGAATTCTCAGCTTATCTGCAAGCATTAGCCAACATGGAATCACGTCACGTATGGCTAACTCGGATTCGTATGCAGTCACCAGGACCGCAAGTGTTCTTATCCGGTGTGACCAACAAGCCAAAATCCATACCTGAATATTTGGAGAATCTAAAAACGCAGCAAAGCTTCGAAGGAATGGGCTTTAAGGTTTTCAACTTAGAAAGGGAAGAAGATAACCAAGATTACCTGACGTTTCACGTTGGTACGCAGCATGATGAAGCAACTGCAAATTAAGTATCAGCAGCTTAGCGATAAGCTGAATGGGCTGAGCTACAGAGAGCGAATTATTGTTGCTGGTGCAGTGCTGGTTGTGTTGTTAGGTGTTTTTGATCAATTGGTGTTTGCGCCCAATTTGGCAGAGCGGGCACGGCTGGAAAAAGATAAATCCATTCTGCAAACATCCATGCAGGATTCTATTAAGCGAATTGATGCCTTGCAGGCTGCGCTTGATAACGATCCCAATCGTATATTGAAGGAAAAAATTGAGCAATGGAAGGCGAAGCACTCGGAGCTGGATAAAGCCATTGCGGAAATTACGGATGGCATGATAGCACCGGAAATGATGTCAGTGGTGTTGGGTGAATTACTCAGTGAGAAGGCGGGATTAAAAGTTAAGAGTATTAAGTCTGACGCAGGCAAACGCTTGATTGTGGCAGATGAAAACACATCCGAATCGCCAGCATTATATCGGCATGATTTAGAGATTCGATTGCAGGGCAGTTTTGTGCAGATGATGGATTACCTATCCGCTATCGAAAGCTTGCCTTCGAAATTGTTATGGGATGACCTGGAATACATCGTCGATCGATATCCAAAAGGTTCCCTGGTATTACGCGTACATACATTGAGTGCGCAGGAGGCATTGATTCGTGTTGCTCAATAAATGGTTGTTGATGGTGTGGGTATTAGTGATGGGTGCGAGTGCTTCGTTGCAAGCTGCAAGCGACCCAACGCGACCGCCATTTATGGTGAAACAGTCGGCTAAGAAAACCCATAAACCATTAAAGCTCTCTATGATTTTATCCGAAGGAACGCAACGTAAAGCCATTATTAACGAAAGCGTTGTGGCGGAATCCGATTCAGTGGAAGGCGCTACGGTGATCAAGATCAATGAAGATAGTGTGGTAGTAAGGCGGGCAGGAAAAAATATTAAGCTGACCATGCCGTTAGCAGTAGTTAGAAAGGACGGTAACCATGATGAATAGCATACAAAAGTCATTGTGGGGTGCTGTAGTCGCTGTCATGATGACGGGGTGTCAATCCTGGTATCAGCCTGTGAGTGATGCAGCGGTAAAGCCAATGTCAGATCCACCGCCGAAAACAATTACTGAAAAAACAAAAACAGCACCGATTCAGGCAGCCAAGCCGCAGCCTGTACCTGCAAAAAAAACTGCAAGCCCAAAGAAGAAGCCCAAACCGCAATTACCTCGATTTGATGTTACCGCTGCAGATACCCCAGCCAAACAATTTTTCATGAGCTTGGTGCATGGCACGTCGGTGAATATGGTGGTTCATCCAGAAGTGGCAGGAAATATTTCTATTCGCTTACGTAATGTCAATATCGAAGAAACATTACGCGCTGTTAGGGATTCCTATGGTTACGATTTTGTTCGTAAGCCCTATGGCTACCAAGTGTTGCCGAAAACCATGCAAAGTCGGGTGTTTCAAATCAACTATCTCAATATTAATCGGTTGGGCGTTTCCACTATGTCAGTGAGCAGCGGCCAAGTGAGTACTACCGGTGAAGATGAGGGCAATGGAAATAGCAC
>JBFKSL010000521.1:0-3361 GCA_041626995.1 Ketobacter sp.
CCCGCCGCAGTTCAGCGTACACCACTGCACCCATGGCGATGATGATAATACCGGAGGCACCGGTGTAGGCTGTGGGTACCGCCATAATCACAACAGCCACAAAGGCCAGCAGTTCCGGCGGCAGCTTCCAGGGTTTGAAGATGCGGAATATGTATTCACCCACGTAGGTTTGTTTCAGCAGCATACCCACCCAGATATAAAGTCCGATGTTCAGGAACAGAGAGGCCTGATCCATAATTTTGTCTGCGAACAGCACCATGCCCTGAGGGTTTCCGGTTTCAAAAATGAAGAAACGGGCAGAGCTGATGGCCATATAGGCGAACAACGGGACCGAAAGCAGGGCTTTGCCGATACTGCCGCCGGGTTTGGCCGTCTTCGGAATGGTGAAAAGCTGGAACAGCGAAACCAGTGCCAGGGCACCGAAACCAAACAGATAGAACCAGCGAATGTGTTCATTTTGGATCAGCGTGCCGGATGCCCAGCCATTGTTGAGATAACTGTATGAGGAGTAGGTCAGAGAAACATGGGCTATCAGCTGTGCTGTAATTCCGAAACGATAGTCCATCACTGTCTGCATGGGCCGCAGACCGATGTGGTGATGGGTCAGGGCAGCGGTGAGGGCACAGACAAAGAACACAATGGCGAGGAAAATCTGGTTATTGTCGCGGCGGAATTGAGACAAGGCAGAGAGCGCCATATCCACCGCAACAAATCGCTCTACATTGGGTGTTTTCTGCTCGATGGTCTTTTGCGCGGCTTCATGCTTCATGCGGCACAATTCAGCCTGCTTGCCGAGGGATTCCCGGATGGCTCCCTCGTTTACTTCTTCAGATCCGAACATACCGCCAAACGGGTCATCAGCGGCTTCCTGCTTTTTCTGGGCGACGATTTTTTGGACTTCAGATTCGATATCAATATTGGGATCACAGGAGGGGACGGGAACGTCCAGTCGGAGGATGTGATAGTCGGGCCAGATATGATTACCCAGTTTGTTCAATTGCGAATTCAGGTTTTCTCCAATGCTGAGTACGAGTACCCCGAGAAGAATGATAAAAACCGGTAATGAGGACAGCCACTCACGTGGATTTCGTCCCAGAAAGTTTATGTTCATTTCCCACCACATCTAATTTTTGTGATTAAACACTTGTTGTGATTTTTGCTGTGCTGGTTTGTCAGACTGCGAGCCTGAAAATTATGTGGCTAATATGAGGGAAAACAGCCTAATCCCTCAAAAGTCAGGAAGTTAAAGCACAGCAGTACAAGCACTACCAACACTGTCAAAAAATAAAAGTCCAGATTATAAGTTACAAGAGTGTCAGGCATTGTGGGCCATAGATCACACAATGAACTCCCGAACTTTGACACTACGAGCTTTGTATCCTGTGCCTGGTCGTTAACAGGCTAAAAAGAAGCAGGCTGATGGTTAGCCTGCTTCTTTTTGTATACCGGAACCGGTTATTCGCGATCTTTAGCAGTACATTCTGCCAGTGCTGGATCTTTCTTGCAGCGCACTTTACTCAGGAATGACAGCATTTTCCCGTCATATAGTCCCTGGTCGCGCAGGGTTAAGCGGGACTGGCGGAACATTTCCATATAACCTTCCTTGTCTTTATCGGGAAGATCCAGCCAGTAGCTGGGGTTGATGCTTTTTTCCGCAGCGCTCACCACATCCATTGCCTTGCCGTACTGGCTCCAGACATAACCACGGGAGCTTTGGCCGAATCCTTCAGGGAAGCGATTATGGCGGGCAACAATTTGAGCGGTCAGCTGAATAATGGCAAAGTTCACCACCGCGCCTTTATCACCCAGGCCCTTGTAGAGTTCCAGTGCGTCATAGGCAATGGCAGGGGCCCCGATGATGTCCACGCTGCCGTTGTTGAACATGGAACCGAAGTTAGTCAGGGATACAGATACCGGAGAGGCTCCCACCGATTCAATCATGATGGCTTGAGCCTTGTCGAAATCCATGGCAGCAAATTTCTTGCCCGCCAATTCACCCACGGTGTCAATGGTACGGTCATTGGTGAACAGGTAAGCGGCACCACCGGGCAGAATGCCAGCAATTTCGTATTCACCGGAAATCATCAGCTTGGCCAGTTTGGGATCTGCAAGATATTGCAGAACCACTTTCATGTGGTCTTCATCGGGAATGGCGCCAATGGAGTCCAGGGTACCGGTGAAACTGCTAAACTCACGGGCACGCAGACCAGTGATACCAGCGGCATCACAGGCGCCTGATTTCAGGTCTTCTGCGGCAATTTTTTCGTCCGTGTACACCTTCATTTCCAGGTCCACGCCCCATTTAATGGCTTGCAGACGGTAATCTTCCATCTGGCTGGCAACGGGGCCTGATCTACCCACGATATCCCATACACATAGGGTTCGTTTTGGTAGGTCGGCGGAAAACGCTGTGGTGCTTAGCGCCATGGCGCCGGCGGCGATTGGGGTTAAAAGAGATTTAAACAGTTTGTTCATAGCCTCATCCGGAAGTCTTTGGTTTCTAATAGTTTTAATAGCCCAGAGCGGTTACCACTCCGGGAAGGTTTTTACTGGACTTAGAGCAGCTCTGTCTTTGGCGACTTCGACAACTTCAATTCCAAGTAGCTTTTGGAAAAGCACACCTGGGAACATGCCAATAAAAGTATCGATGAACGGTTTATCCATGGATAACTCGCGAATCGTAATAAAGAAAGTAACGGCATCCCAGTTGCCGATGCCGTTCGTCAGGTTCGCATCGTCTGCTATATAATGCTAAAGGAAGTTAACCAGGGGGCTTCAAGCAGCCCGGTTCTTGTATGCCTCAAATAGCTGTCCACCCTCACCAAAGAGGCGTTCCCTCCAAGCCTCCTCTAACGCTTTGGTATCATGATCGTCTGGGTGGAAGCGCCGAGCAATGAATTCTGGCATGCGAGGAAGGATTCGCGAGACAAACCCGTTGCGACCAAACATCATCTTCAATCCTTCAGCATTGTCTTTCACGTCTCCAAGTTTTCCGTCCTTGGCTAACATCCACGCCCAAGTGACACCCATCATTGGTATCAGTACCACCACTGAGGCGGCGGCAGCTGCGATTCGCTCACCATGGCTATTGCCGATCAGTTCGTAAACGTCGTAGGCGACAGCCTTGTGTTCGAGTTCTTCGAGAGCGTGCCATTGCCATATCTTGATCATCTCTGGATCAGCGAGGCTCCGGAACTCTTCGTCCTCTAGTAGCTGCTCCGCGAGTAACGCCGTAAAATGTTCCATGAAAGTGGTGGCTGCGAGTTGAGTGCTCTTAGGAAGTTTTGTTAGCACGCTAAGCATGACCTTCACGAAGCGCTCCGGGGTTTCCATATCAAAGCCTCGTTCAGCAAGCAGTTCA
>JBFKSL010000522.1:0-3355 GCA_041626995.1 Ketobacter sp.
CCTTCTGATAGTGGATCAATTTGAGGAAATTCTAATCCTACATGACCAAGAACTTCGAAAACCTTTAGAAAACTTGCTGCATAAAATCAACAACGTGCCCATTCCAGGCTTTACCCTTCTTTTCATCTGCAGAGAGGATTATCTTCCCGAACTGGAGAGATCAACTACATTCCTGCCCCAGCTGCGCTCAAGAGAAAACTGGCGACAAATAGGCCCATTCAACCAGGACATGGCCATTAACTTTTTCAACTCTTCGGGGTTATCCATAGGAAACCATCTTATGGAGGCGATATTAAATGAAGCTGCGGAGATGGAAGAATGCAAGGGTTTATACCGGCCCATTGTGCTGAATATGATGGGAATGGCGTTGGAAAGAAAAATACGGCCCGACAATCAAAGACGGCTTATATTCGGAAATAAGCGCAACATGCTTAAACGATTTATCGAAGAAGAAATAGGCAAGAGTTCCAAAACATGGCGCTTATTGGCCGCCATCATAACAGAGGCAGGCACCAAAAAGGAGTTATCTACAGAGGACATATCCAAAAGCAGCGGAGAAGGAAAAGCAAACGCTATTTCAATCCTGAGAAAGCTCGAATCCTCAGGCATGGTTCGGAAAATTAACGAAACTACCGACACCTGGGAAATATCCCACGACTTTATCGCTCAAATATTTTCCTCCTTGCTTACAACCTGGAAATATTCAGCAACAAGAATAATTAAACGTTGGGCGACACCTAGCATGTTAGGGCTATTACTCGCATTTACTCTAACCTCCCCTTACCAGGGTATCATTCAAAAGGAAAAGTTAAAGACTTATGCCTTAGTTTTCAGTGAAAGGCTCGTGGCTTCAATCGAGTTTGGCGATAGAATTTTAGCCCACGAAGTATTAGGTTCAATAAAGGGGGATGAATATGTATATTTTGCTTCTGTATTCATTCCTGACGGAGACGGTTCCTTAAAGCATTACGCTTCGTTCACCAAAGACCAAGCCACGCATAACGAAGATACCACTTTCTCCAAAAAGCTGATTTCACGCCTCAAAGAAAACCAAGGTAAAAGAAGTAATAGCCATTTTTATATAGCAGAAACAGACACGGCATTATTTTTAGTTGATGACATAGTTTCGAACGACGATCTCATTGGATACGTCATCGTCGCGGCAAAGTCACACTGATTGCAGTATATAAACCAAAACAGCAGCTCAGTTCGTCAGACGATTCCTTAGCAGAGTAACCCGATCATCATTGGGAAACAGCGCTTCCGCCAGTTCAAGATGTTTTTTCACATCTTCCGTACGCCCTTCCAGAGCCAACACCTGAGCCCGCTTAAAGAAACGGTTTTTCACCTTGGCGATGCCTTCTAATGCGCCCTGGTGCTGGGGGTCAGCCTGCAACACCAATTGATAGTCCTCAAACGCATTGCTGCCTTGAGGTGACACTAAACGCCCCACTTTATAATGGGCGTTCGCCACGGCCATCAAGCGTTCGGTTTTAGCCTGCAATTCCTTACTCAGTTCTAGCTGTTGCGCATCAGGCTGAGCAAATTGTTGCTGCCGACTGGTCTTCATCCATACGCCACCACCAATAGCCATCACCAACACCAGAGCAGACACAGCCACCAACATCATTTTATTGGAGGCAGGTTTCTTATCGGTAACAACCGCCTTTTTCAACTCCTGAAGAAACACTTCCGCCGATTGAAAGCGGCTATCGGCATCTTTGTTTAAGGCCTTTTTCACGATGCTATCAAAGGCTTTCGGCACAGAATGCTTAAGGGAGGTTGGCTTGACTGGTTCGGCAGACAACACGCTGTGCATAATGGCGTGAGTGTTTTCCCCACCGAAGGGTTTTTTCCCCACCAACAGTTCGTACAGCACCACACCAGTGGAAAACAGGTCGCTGCGGGCATCAACCTTTTGACCTTTGCATTGCTCAGGCGACATATAGGATGGGGTACCCAGTACGCTGCCCATTTGGGTAAGCTCGGCGTTGTCCACTCGCGCAATGCCAAAGTCAGCTAACTTAACCACCCCTTCATGGGTGATGAACACATTGGCAGGTTTGATATCGCGATGCACAATGCCCAGCTTATGGGTGTATTCAAGGGCACTGAGAATGGCCCCCACGATATGCACGGTTTCTTCGGTGCTGAATTCACGACCTTCCTTTAGCAGGGTTTTCAGATCATGACCTTCCACATACTCCATAACAAAGTACGGGGTACCGTGATCCTGGTCGAATTCATAAATGGATACGATATTGGCGTGATTCAAACGCCCTACGGCCTGAGCTTCATTGCGAAAGCGATCCAACAGCTCGCGGCCCATATCGGTGTCTAACAGCGAGGCGTGGATGGTTTTAATGGCCACCTGGCGCGCGATATTCGGGTCGAAGCCCTTATACACCACACCCATGGCGCCTTTTCCTAGCACCCCTTCAATTTGATATTTTCCCAGTGATTGAGGCTGGCTCATTTACGGTCCTAATCCAAAACAGATGCACAAAGGGGCCAAACCATGGCCCCTTTCTCGACTCGATGAATGTAATTATATGATCTAATCGAGCAATTCGTATACGTGATATGCTTCCGGCAGATATTGGTCGATGGTGGAACCCAGGTATTTAGCATTATCAGGAATGCCATCACCAGTAAGAAATACGTGAAAGGTGCGCGGTGCCTTAGGTGCCGTCATGTCAGCAGGCACTTCGGCCCACATAAAAATGGCCCTTTTGGGCATCAGGTATTCGATATGGATAATACTGGAAGGTTGCGGCAGCTCAATAACCTGGGGTTCTTTGCTGATTTCGACTTTAAATTTGTGAATGGTTCTCATGTAAATCTCTCGGGTTTGAACAGATATTGCGTCTAACGACACTTAATATAATACGCCCAATCATTGCCAATTGGGTGACAGACGTCAAACGAAATCTAAACCATTAATTGATACAAAGAATACAAAACCACCCAAGACACTGCCCCCATGGCCAAACAAGGGCCTAAATTGGTGCCGACTACAGAAGACTCCCTCAAATCTGCTCGCATTGCGCCACGTCCTTTTCCTATGCGTGAATAAATGTCTGACATAAATGTAGATGATGGATCTTCGTTTAGCACGTGGAACACCATGAAATAATGACAAGTTTCTGGTTAAATACTTTACTGAGGCCAGATAACAACAATATGACAGGCATGCGGGGGTGTTATGTCGCTATGGAAAAGTCGCGTTGAAAAAGGGTTTGGTGCATTAGCCGAACAGCTGTACCAATACCCAAAGCGCTACCTGTTCAGTGTATTCATGGTGGTTGCTCTGTTAGCCACTCAGTTGCAATACATTTATATGGACACCTCCACC
>JBFKSL010000523.1:0-3350 GCA_041626995.1 Ketobacter sp.
GAGAATCGAACTCTCACTCTGTTTCCAGAACCGGATTTTGAATCCGGCGCGTCTACTAGTTCCGCCACCCAGGCATCGGGGGTCGTATTCGAGAGCGGGGATTATATCAATGGCAGAGACAACGTCAACAAGCCATTTAAGAGAAATTCATAAACCGCTATAATCGCCGCCCCTTGGATGAATAGCATCACCCCATGAAACGTACCGATTTCCAATACGATCTTCCCGATGAACTCATTGCCCGTTACCCGGCGCAACAGCGCAGTGCCAGCCGATTGCTGTGTTTGGGGCGCAGCAGTGGCGCAATCCAGGACTGTCAATTTCAAGAACTGCCTGGCTTGCTAAATGCGGGCGACCTATTGGTGTTCAACAATACAAAGGTGATTCCAGCCCGCTTGTTCGGCCAGAAAGAAACCGGGGGCAAAGTGGAAGTGCTGGTGGAGCGCATTACTGGAGAGGATACCTGCCTGGCCCATGTGCGAGCCAGTAAATCCCCTAAACCAGGTAGTAAAATTCAAGTGCAAGGCGGTGGTGAGCTGCTAATGGAGGGGCGCCAGGGAGAGTTGTTTTTATTGCGCTGCGAGCAGGGTGGCTTATTGGATCTGCTGGAACGGGTAGGTCATATGCCTTTGCCACCCTATATTGATCGTGCCGATGAAGAGCTTGATCAGTCCCGCTATCAGACGGTTTATGCGCAAACACCGGGTGCCGTGGCAGCTCCCACTGCGGGTCTGCATTTTGATGATGCCTTGCTAAAGCAGCTTAAAGAGAAGGGGGTGAATACCGCCTTCGTCACCCTGCATGTGGGGGCTGGCACATTTCAGCCGGTGCGAGCTGAGGATATTCGTGACCATCAGATGCATTCCGAATGGTTAGAGGTTTCTGAGCACACCGTTAATTTGGTAAAGCAGACCCAGGCAGAAGGCGGGAGAGTGATTGCCGTAGGCACCACCTCCGTTCGCTGTTTAGAAACCGCAGCGGTAGAAGGTGAAATCCAACCTTATCAGGGCGATACCAATATTTTTATCTACCCGGGTTATGAATTTAAGGTAATTGATGGTTTGGTAACGAATTTTCACTTGCCGGAATCCACATTAATCATGCTGGTGAGCGCACTGGCGGGGCGAGGCAACGTATTGAATGCCTATGATCATGCTGTGCAGCAAAAGTATCGTTTTTTTAGCTACGGCGACGCGATGTTTATTGCATAGCCATCGTCACCGATAACCGGGCATACGAAGATTTACAAACAGGAACAACCATGAAATTTGATTTAACAGGAACCGACTCTGGTGCTCGACGCGGCCGCCTAACCTTCCAGCGAGGGGTGGTGGAAACCCCCGCTTTCATGCCCGTTGGTACATATGGTTCCGTCAAAGCCATGCTACCCCGCGACATCGAAAGCATCGGTGCTCATATCATCCTGGGCAACACTTTCCACCTGATGTTGAGACCCGGAACAGAAATTATCCAAGCCCACGGTGATCTGCACGATTTTATGCAATGGCAAGGGCCGATCCTTACCGATTCTGGTGGTTTTCAGGTGTTTTCTCTGGGGAAAATGCGCAAGATCAGCGAAGAAGGCGTCAAGTTTCAATCTCCAGTGGATGGAGGCCCGGTGTTTCTGAGTCCGGAAGTATCTATGCAAGTTCAAAAAGAACTGGGCTCCGACATTGTGATGATTTTTGATGAATGCACCCCGTACCCCGCAACTGAAAAAGAAGCCCGTGACTCTATGGCGCTTTCCCTGCGCTGGGCCAAACGCAGTAAAGAGGCCCATGCTGACAACCCATCGGCACTGTTTGGTATCGTGCAGGGTGGTATGTATGAAGATTTGCGCGTGGAGTCGTTAAATGGGTTGACGGACATTGGCTTTGATGGCTATGCCATAGGCGGCCTCTCCGTAGGTGAGCCCAAAGAAGAAATGTTGAATGTGTTGAACTATCTGCAACCTCATATGCCTAAAGACCGACCAAGATACCTGATGGGGGTGGGCAAGCCTGAGGATATTGTGGAAGCAGTGCGTCGCGGTGTTGATATGTTTGACTGTGTAATGCCCACGCGCAACGCCCGTAATGGCCATTTATTCACCAGTACTGGTGTGGTGAAAATACGCAACGCGGTGAATAAAACCCACACTGGGCCGTTGGAAGAAGGCTGTGACTGCTACACTTGCCAGAATTTCACTCGCGCCTATTTGCACCACCTGGATCGTTGTAAAGAAATTCTGGGGGCTCAGCTCAATACCATCCACAATTTGCGTTATTATCAGCGCCTCATGGCTGGTTTGCGTAGTGCCATTGAAACGGGTACATTTGAGCGCTTTGTAACGGACTTCTACCAAAAACGGGGCGAATCAGTGCCGCCGTTGTGAATTGTTAAGAAGTTTTGAATAAGTGAATGCATTTTTGATTTATGATGCTTGCGCATAACGAATTTTGAAGCAGGTGGCGAGGGGTTCTGAAACTCTCAGCGGCATGGATGCCGCTGTGAAGCCCCCAGGGATGGGTTCACGGCGTGTTTCAGAGCCCCTCGCCACCTGCTTCTTGGCACCAGCTTTGGAACTGTTCCGGTCTTAGAAAACCAAAAATGCATTCACTTATTTAAAACTGACCACTTACTGTAACTAACTTGAGGTAAATATGAGCTTTTTTATCGCCGAAGCCATGGCTGAACCAGCCGCAGTTGCTCCCCAGGGCAGCCCACTTATCAGCTGGGGAATGATCATCTTCATGGTGGTGATTTTCTATTTTCTGATCATTCGCCCCCAGTCCAAGCGTAATAAAGAACACAAGAACCTGATGGAAAACCTCAACAAGGGTGACGAAGTGGTAGTTGCTGGCGGCATGATGGGTAAAATCATCAAAGTCACCGATGAATTTGCTGTGGTGGAAGTGGCCAACAACGTTCAAATTTCATTTCAAAAATCTGCCATTACAGCGACTTTGCCCAAGGGCACGCTAAAAAGCATTTAATAACGGATAATATTAAAAACTAGGGTTAACCCCATGAATACCTATCCCCTGTGGAAATACCTATTGGTGCTGGTGGTAGCGCTGTTTGGACTCACATACGCGCTGCCCAATCTGTACCCGGACGACCCCGCATTGCAAATAACCGCCAATAAAGCGGGTGGCGAAACCAGTCAGGATGTGCTCGACAAAGCACTGCAAGCATTGAAGCAACAGGGCATCGTTGTAAAACGGTCTGAGCTTATGGATACCTCCGCTTTGATCCGCTTCGAAACCGTGGATGATCAGCTGGGTGCCAAGGAAGTGGTGCAACAGGCAGTGCAAGATGACTACGTAGTGGCCATGAACCTGGCACCAAACACACCAGGGTGGCTGGCA